>JAUICT010000369.1 GCA_030429325.1 Bacteroidia bacterium | reverse complement strand
CGACAAGGAAGAGCAATTTTCAAGGACGGTCACGGATGTATTGGATAAGGTGGCTGGTAGAGTGGAGATGATGGAGATGAAAGATTATTCAGACCGTTTGGCTTCGCTCGTGGACAGTATTGGTCAACCTAAAAGCACACAGTTCAGGAATTTTTTGTTTGTTGACCGGGATTTGAACTCCGATGAGATTCTTTTTTATTCCCACGGAATTCTTGAAGAAGATTACAATATAACATCTACGTTCTTTGATAACATAGGCGGAGAAGACGATACAACTACGTTTAAAAACTATACCAGTAAACGTACCAAGGCTGTATTTAAGGAAGAGTATGGCTTGGATGGGAAGAGCTACAGTTTGACCCCCATCCAAAGAGCTGAAAAAATTGGAGGATTGTCCAGGATTGATAAGGCAGCATGGGAAGATGTCTTTATGGAATATGCCAAGACAAGACCCATTCATAAAAGAGTATCCAATCAGGAATTGGAACTTTTATTGAGCCAAGAACTGAAGAACAGGAACATTGATATAGATTACGAATATGGAGTATATAGCCAAGGCTATCCCACTAAGGTTCGGTCAAAGAAGTTCAAGTTTTCCGGTTCAAAAATGTACAAGGCGCCAATTTTTAAGGATAGTGAGGGATTTACCAATTTTTCATTGCTGCTCACCTTTCCCAAAATGAAAAAGTTCTTGTTCAGGTCCATAATGAGCATGGCACTATTGTCCCTCATATTCACTTTGGTGATTATGATCGCATATTCCAGCGCTATCTATCAGTTGATAAAACAAAAGCAGATATCGGAAATCAAATCGGATTTCATCAACAATATGACCCATGAGTTCAAGACTCCCATCGCTACAATCAACTTGGCCGTGGAAGCCATCCGCAACCCAAAGGCCATAGAGGACAAGGAAAAAGTACTGCGGTATTTAGGGATGATAAGGGACGAGAACAAGCGTATGCATGCGCAGGTGGAAAACGTTCTGAGAATATCTAAACTGGAGAAAAACCAGCTGGACATCAGTAAGGACAGGGTGGATGTGCACGACATCATCGGCGATGCCATTGCACATGTGGAATTGATCGTACAGGATAGGGGAGGTTATATAAATGCCCATCTGGAAGCCGAGAGATCTGAAATCTTGGCCAATGATATGCACATGACCAATGTAATTGTAAACATACTGGACAATGCCATAAAATATTCCCCTGAGCCGCCAAAAATTGATGTGTATACAGAAGTGGTGAAAAACAATATCATCATAAAAGTACAAGATCAAGGGGCCGGAATGAGCAAAGCCGTCCTTAAAAAAGTTTTTGAGAAATTTTACCGGGAGCATACCGGTGATATACATAATGTAAAAGGCCACGGATTAGGGTTGGCCTATGTAAAAAGAATAACAGACGACCATCAAGGAGAGGTTTATGCAGAAAGTGAAAAAGGAAAAGGAAGCACATTCTTCATAAAACTCCCCCTAATTTAAAAGCAAACTATGGAAACAGAGAAAAAGAAGATATTATTGGTAGAGGATGACCCTAACTTTGGGATTGTTCTTAAAGACTATTTGTCCATGAACGATTTTGAAGTGGTTCTGGCCAAAAATGGTATGGAAGGTTTTGAGAAATTCAAAAAAGACAACTATGATGTCTGTATCTTGGATGTGATGATGCCTTACAAAGATGGGTTTACCCTTGCAAAGGAGATTCGTGAGAAGAATGAGAATGTTCCTATCATTTTCCTTACAGCCAAGACCATGAAAGAAGATGTACTCAAGGGATATAAGGCTGGTGCCGATGATTATTTGAACAAACCCTTCGATTCTGAAGTGTTGTTGATGAAACTTAAAGCCATTCTTCAACGAAAAGCATCCAGCACCTTGGCAGACAGCAAGCAGTTTGAGTTCCAAATTGGAAATTTCCACTTAAACTCTAAATTACGCTTCTTGAAATTCAACGATGAGGAGCCTATTAAACTTTCGCCCAAGGAAAATGAACTGTTACGTTTATTGGCATTGCATGAGAATGACTTAATGCCGAGGGAATTGGCGTTGACCAAAATTTGGAGAGACGATAATTACTTTACCTCAAGGAGTATGGACGTGTATATTGCCAAACTCAGAAAATATCTGAAACGTGATGATACAGTGGAGATTCTGAATATTCATGGTGAAGGTTTCAGATTGGTGATCAAAGCTGAGAACCAATAAAAGAAATTCTATTTTTAATAGTAAGCCGCCCAAAGGGCGGCTTTTTTATTGTACATAATATTTAGGCAAATAGGTACACCAAGGATACGGATAACATTCCTACAACCGATAAAATTGTGGTCATTACGGTCCATGATTTAAAGGTCTCCTTTTCAGTAATGCCCAAATATTGTCCAACCAGCCAAAAGCCACTATCATTTACATGGGAAAAAATGCTTGCCCCAGACGCAATGGAAATTACCATGCAGGCCAATTGCAATGAATTTAAATCAGTATGGATAAGTAAAGGCGAAACCAGTCCTGCGGCAGTAATCATGGCTACCGTGGATGACCCTTGGATGACCCTAACAATAGCAGCACTTATATAAGCAAAGATAAGTACAGGGATTCCTGCATTGCCCAACGATGTTGCCAAAAGTTCACCTGCCCCGGTATCCGTTAACACCTGTTTGAATACCCCGCCGGCCCCTGTCAGTAAGATAATGGTTCCTGCTGGGGCCAAGGACTTTGTGGTAATGTTTAAAAGTTGTGATTTGGAAAATCCTTTTCGGATTCCAAAAACATACCAGGCCAATAGATTGGCTATGATCAACGCTGAAAAGGGGTGTCCAATCAAAGCGATAAAATTCAGCACCGTTTCATTAATGCCAAATGCTCCCGTTGACAGTATAGTATTGGTTAGAATCAACAAAATAGGTAGGCCAATAATAAACAATGTCTGTCCAATGGGGGGGAGTTGGGTTGGATTCTTGTCCTCTATCTGTTTAGGTGCTTCAACAAATATTTTTTTTGATATGTACTTTCCGAAAAGAAGTCCAGCAAATAGGGCAGAAGGAATTCCGGCAAAAAAACCCATTAAAATGACCCATCCTAAATCAGCCCCTATAATGTCGGCAACAGCAATGGGTCCTGGAGTGGGCGGAATAAAAGCATGGGTGATGGCCAGTCCGGCAAGAAGTGGAATGGCATACAGCAATAATGACTTTCCTGTTTTTCGTTGCAAGGCGTAGATCATGGGAACCAAAATGATGAAGGCCACATCAAAAAAAACAGGGATGGCGATTAAAAACCCGGAAACGGCCATGGCTGACGGGGCATTTTTTAAACCAAATTTGGA
>JAUICT010000368.1 GCA_030429325.1 Bacteroidia bacterium | reverse complement strand
CGTTTCCGCGCCCGATGATAGTAGGAACGACATTGTTATCCGGGGGAACTCGCCCACAGGGTTGCTCTGGCGTTTAGAAGGGGTGCCCATTCCCAGCCCCAATCACTATTCCACCAGCGGGACCACCGGAGGGCCTGTATCGGCTTTAAACCCTAATCTCCTTAAAAACTCCGATTTCATCACTTCGGCCTTTCCCGCCGAATATGGGAATGCAATTGGCGGGGTGTTCGACCTTGGGTTCAGAAAAGGGAATGCCGATGATTATGAATACACTCTCCAAACCGGAATCTTCACTGGGGTGGAGGCCATGGCAGAAGGCCCCTTGGGCAAAAACAGAGGGTCGTTCCTGATTGCTGCACGATACTCATTGGTAAGTCTTTTGGGGATTGGCGCCGGGGGAACCTCAGCCACTCCCAATTATAATGATGTTTCCTTTAACATTGATTTTGGCCGCGTAAATTCCGGTACTCTTTCAGCCTTTGGCATCTTCGGAACCTCAGATATTGAGTTTTTGGGGAACGATATAGACCCAGATGATCTTTTCGCCGCAGAAGATGAAAACTCCTATGTGGACTCAAGATTTGGTGTTTTGGGTTTAAAGTACAATCTCAGCCTAAATCAAAACTCTTTTTTACGAACCATTGCATCGGTGTCCTATTCGGGAAATGAGTTCACGGCAGACCGTTTCATCGAGATGGGCACTCCCCAAGAACGATTGATACGTTATACCGACGTAGATGATTCGGAAACCCGTTTTACCGCGTCGTCATTGTTCAATACCAAACTCAACAATAGGCTTACCTTTAGGACCGGCCTTCTTGTTGAGGCGTTCAATGTACAGAGTCTGCTCCTAGATCGCACCGAACAGGCAGACAACAATGCCGATGGGGATCCAGATTTGGTTACCTTTAGGGACATTGATGAAAATATAGCCCTTTGGCAACCTTATGTTCAGGGACAGTTTAGAATCACTGAAAAGCTTACCTTCAATGCCGGTCTACATGCCCAATACAGTTCCCTCAACAGTCAATGGGTATGGGAACCACGAGCCGCCATCAACTATTCCCCATTTCCAAACCACATTTTCAATATGGGATATGGGCTACACCATCAATCCGTTTCGCTACCGCTCCTGTTCCTGAACGAAAATGTGAACGGAGAAATACTACAGACCAATAAAAGCCTTGATTTTGTCCAAAGTAACCATTATGTATTGGGATATGATGCACGTTTGGCCGACAGTTGGAGAGCTAAGGTGGAAATTTACTATCAAGATATTGACAAGGCAGGGGTAGAACCTTTTCCTTCCAGTTATTCTACGCTTACCGAAGGAGCCGATTTTGGTTTTGACAACGATCGGGTTTCTTTGGTCAATGAGGGTACGGGTCATAACCAAGGGGTTGAGCTTACTTTGGAGAAATTTTTCAGTAGGGGATACTATGGTTTGTTGACGGGTTCTTTCTTTGAAAGCAAATACAAAGGAAGTGATGGTATGGAACGAAACACCCCTTTCAACAATGGACATGTGGTCAACCTTCTGGCAGGAAAGGAATTTAAGGCAGGCCCATCTGGTAAGAATATCTGGTTTGTGGATACACGACTTACCACCTCAGGGGGCAGATACTACACCCCTGTTGACTTGGAGGCTTCGCAACAAGCTGGTTTTGAAATTCTACGGGAAGACTTGGCCTATAGCCAACAGTATGATGCTTATTTTAGATGGGATGTGAAATTTGGCCTCAAAATAAACAGTAGGAACAAAAAACGTTCACACCAATTTTATGTGGACCTACAGAATGTCACCGCCAATGAGAACATTTTTGTGGAACGCTACAATCGGTTAACCAATAATATAGACCGCGTGGACCAAATTGGGTTCTTTCCAGACTTTGGATACAAATTTCAATTCTAGGGGGAATTAAATTTTCCTTCACTCATAAATGAGTACCTTGTTTCCCAATTCAAACTGAACGGAACATGGCCCAAAATTGGTATGAGATTAAAAATGTGGACGCAGTGGATTCCCCATCTATTGCCTTGTATGTAAATCATCTGGAATACAACATCAGCGAAATGCTCTCCTTGGTCGGTGGGGATACTACCCGTTTGATGCCCCACATCAAGACCAATAAAATGCCCAAGGTCATGAAGCGTTTATTGGATGCCGGCATTTCCAATTTTAAAGGTTCTACCATTGCGGAAGCGGAAATTGCCGCAGAGGCGGGTGCCGATTTTGTGTTGATCGCCCATCAATTGGTCGGGCCCAAAGTGGACCGTTTCCTTGAATTGACCTCCCATTTTCCTACTACCCGTTTTGCCACACTGATTGATGCTGTGCCTACGGCCAAATTGTTGAGTGAAAAGGCCAAGGCCAAAGGTTTGAGCATTCCCGTTTATATTGACATCAATAATGGGATGAATCGCTCTGGAATCAAAATAGGAAAGGAACTGGATACCTTGATAGCCTTTTTGGATGAATGCAAATCCCTACACTTTGAAGGGTTCCATGTGTACGACGGGCATCTTCGCGACCCTGAGTTTTCAGAAAGGAATCAAAAAATTGAACAGGGGCTGGAATCTGTCACGTACTACTTCGATACCTTAAAGAATTCACATCCAAATCTAAGAATGATTTGCGGGGGAACTCCCTCCTTTACTTCGCACCGCATGCAAGAATACAGAATCACCAGTCCCGGCACCTGCGTATTGTGGGATTGGGGATATGGCGAAAAATTAACGGAACAAAACTTTAAACACGCGGCCCTCGTGGTGACCCGTGTTATCTCCAAACCCACCGAAGGTATTGTTACCGTGGATATGGGACATAAATCCGTTGCTGCGGAAAACCCCATTGACAAGCGGATACAATTCCTCAATCTTGAGGATTACGAACTGCTTTCACAAAGTGAGGAGCACGGTGTGATCAAAGTGGCGGATTGGGATGCCCTAAACATCGGTGATGTGCTTTACGGCATTCCCTATCACATTTGTCCTACCATTAATCTTCATGATGAAGTTTCCGTGATTGAAAACAACGAAAAAATTGACACTTGGGAGATTACCGCTCGAAAACGAAAACTTACCATTTAAATATTATTCCAAGTCCAATGCCTTTTTCAAATCGTAAAAATAGAAGTCCTTTTGATCGTTCATTGCGGCAAAAAGACCATTGGGGAAAGTATCGTTCAAGGGCACTGTGACCACATCGCAGCCATCAGTTTCAGTGGTTGACAAGTTTACCGCTTTGATGAAGGAGTTGTCTTCCCGGGAAAAGATATTGAACTGTCCGCGTTGCTGGTCAGATACAATAATATACCCTTCCCCGTTGGGGTA
>JAUICT010000367.1 GCA_030429325.1 Bacteroidia bacterium | reverse complement strand
TCCTCGTTTACTTTTGGCAGTGGCAATGGTCTTAACGCCTTGCTAAGCAAACTGAAGTTTTTCACCATTACGGTTTTTTCGCCTACTTGGGTCTTAAAAAGTTCACCCTCAACTCCGATGATATCCCCAATGTCCAAAAGTTTTTTATAGACATCATTGTAAAGAGTCTTGTCGTCATCTGGACAAATTTCATCCCTATTAAAGTATACTTGGATACGACCCTCACTATCTTGAAGTTCGGCAAAGGAGGCTTTTCCTTGGATTCTCCGTGACATCAATCTACCGGAAATCACTACTTTTTTTCCTTCTTCAAAATCGTTCTTGATACTCTTTGAAGTGGCATCAACAGGATACAATGCTGCAGGGTAGGGGTTGATTCCCATTTCCCTAAGTTTGGTCAATTTTTCCCTTCGAACGATTTCTTGTTCCGATAGTTGCATAGTCTATAAAAAATTAAAGCGCAAAATTACACTTTTGCGCTTTAATATTTGGCCTTGCCCTAGCCTTAATGTGCATAATTGGGGATATAAGCCTTGTTTAAGACAATTTGGGCAATGTCTTCTTCCAAGTTTTCAATGGGTCTTTCCACAATGCGGTTGACTTCTTTCCCATTTTTAAAGAAGATCATGGTAGGAACCTTTATAATGTTGAGTCCCTTTTCCTCACCCGTTGGACTTTTTTTGTAGTGCTCTTTCCTTCTGTCCAAAGCAATGATCTTTAATTGGTCCATGGGAAATTTGGCGGCTTCCAATATTTTTATGAACCTAGGGACCTCCCTTTTACTATCGCCGCACCAAGTGCCAAGGAACAATGTAACGTTGTAATCTTTCAATTTTTTTCTAAAGAGATGTACCAAGGTAGGGTCTGCGGTGTAGTTTTTATATCCTTGCAGGTACCATGATCGGTAGGGAGGGGCTTCCAGATTTTTTAAATTGATTTCTCCTATTAGAAACCGTTTGCCGTTTTCCAAAATAATTTCTTGATGGTACGCCTGTGAAAGGCCACGACCGGTGCATAGCATCAGCAGGACTGTAAAAATGATGGATTTCATGATTTTTCGATGTTTGGATTAGAATCGAAAATTGCATGAAAACTAGGTTTTATACTGATTTTCTTGGTTGGAAATAGGGACTAGACCCCCGGTTGATTTTTTGTTTGTATAGTGATACGATCTCCTCACGTGAAGAAACCCCCAGCTTTTTGTAGAGATTGTTGATATGTGTTTTTACGGTACTTAAACTAATGAATAGTTCAGCTGCTATTTCCTTGTTGCTCATATCTTGTAGAATAAAGTCCACAATATTCCGCTCTTGGGGGGTAAGCTGCTGTAAATTGGAGCGTACATTGGCCTGTAGTTTAATTTTTCGGGTGGCCAAAAAGTACATGTTGGCCAGTATGGACAGAATCAATAAGATTTGCAAAATCCATTTCCACTGCCAAAAGCTGGATGCACCGGTGTTCGCCAATTGTTGGTCCAACCCAATTTCTGTACGAAATTCCTCGGTGAAGCTTGCCTCTGGATAGGTAGACTGTAATCGGTGGGAGAGGCCTTGATAATACGGATTGGTCTGCAGGTCTTTGAGGTAATAACGATAGGTTTCACTCCTTTTGTCCGATAAAAAATCATAGATATAAAGTTCCACCAAAGGCTCTCCGGAATTTTGTCCAAAATCTTGCAGGGTAGAAAACCATTTTTTTTCATTTAGGGCTCTATTGGCATCACTGGGATACTCCATAATATTATAGGCCATTTCCTCTTTTAGGGCATCAACTTGCAATAACAGACCCGATTTTGGATTGGTGGAAGTGACCGAGCAGAGTGCTTGGTCATCAAAAGAGGGTGGAAAATAAAGCGTATCCCTGTTGTGTCCTATAAAAACGATACTTTGACTGTTGCTGCATTGTCCTAGAAAATGACGGGCTTCATCATCATTGGAGCAATTGTCCAGATGAATTCTATACATTCTGTTTTTATCTGGAAGATGGTTTCCGCTGAACCGAAAATTACCCAATGAGTCCACTTGGGTTTTGGCGATAATCTGGTTTATATAAATGCGGGATGCCTTTCGGTAGTCTTCTATCAAGGATAGGTAGATGTTCTGTCCTGGTTGGGCGTGCACTACTTTTCCCGAAAAGTGGTACTGTCCAAATAGTAAATTGGAACCCATCAGAAGTAAGGAAAAGACAAAAAATCGCATATTAAAATCCATAAACCTCAAAAATACAGGTTTTTATGTAACAAATGTTTTGATCTGTATACTAATAAGTATCATCAATCAAAATTTATACCATGAGTTTTTGGAGAGTGTTGTTGGCCATACTTTTTCCACCCCTTTCGGTAATCGGAAAAGGTTGCGGCTCTTTTTTTATTGTGCTACTTTTGACGTTTTGTGGCTGGGTGCCTGGAGTAATAGGAGCCCTTGTCATTTTAAACAATACCAACTGAAAAGTATGAAAAACATTAAAGTTTTTATTTGCGCGCTGGCAGCTATGGTTGCCTATTCCTGTAATTTTACTGAAGAAATCCATTTTGAAGAGGATGGTTCTGGAAAAATGTCCATCAACTTTGACGGTTCCGAACTCATGCAAATGGCAGGGGATGAAATGGCAAAGACCAATGAAAAACCTGTTGATAGTATTATTTCATTTAAAAAATTATTGGAAGAAAAGCACGACAGTATTGCTGAGCTTACCCCAGAAGAGCAGGCTAAACTTAAACGTTTGGAACATTTTAATCTCCATATGGTCATGAACGCTGAGGAAAAAATCATGAAGTTTGACCTTTTCAGTGAATTCAAAGATGTAAGTCAGGTGAATGACGCTTTCAATACTTTTCGGGAAGCGGGTATGATGAATGCCGGAAAAGGTCAGGAACAAGCTCCAATGGCAGGTTCTGACCAGGCTACAGAAGTCAATTACACCTATAATGGGGATACTTTTTCACGCAAGGCAACTATTCTTGATGAAGAGCTGTTCCAACAGAGTTTGGATAGTTTGGCCGGTTCAGAAATGTTCCTTTCAGGCTCTACCTATACCATTAAATATCATTTTCCTAAGAGAGTAAAGTCCACTAACCTAGAAGAGGCCACTTTTAGTGCCGATGGAAAAACACTCATCTACGAAATGTCGTTTTTAGACCTGATGAAGGACCCGACTGCTTTGGATCTTCAGGTAGAGCTGGAAAAATAGATTTCCACCCCAAGCCTTCGTATCTTTGTGCGATGAACAAGAAAGTAAAGGTTCAGGACCTTGGACATAAGGATTACAAGGAAACATGGGACTATCAAGAAACGCTTTTCAAGGATATTGTTGACCTAAAGGTCAGGAATAGAAGGGAGGCCACCC
>JAUICT010000366.1 GCA_030429325.1 Bacteroidia bacterium | reverse complement strand
CCTACACACAAGAAGACAAGGAAATCATGAAGTCTGTTGGTGAGAGAATCCGACAACTTCGCAACGCGAAAGGATTGTCCCAATTCCAACTTTCCATAGAAGCAGATGTCACCAAAAACCATATTGGGAGGATAGAGCGTGCAGAGCGTAACACCAGTTTGGTCACCCTCAACCGAATTGCCAACGCCTTGGGAGTTCCCTTGCACACTTTATTTTTAAAAGAGGGTTAGAATCATGCGAAGAAAATACACCCAAGAAGAGTTACAGATTTTAAAAGATTTTGGACTACGGGTACGAGATTTAAGGGAAGCCGCTGGATTATCCCAGGCTGCTTTGGAAACAGATGCCAGGATATCCAAAAATCAGGTTGGGAGAATAGAACGTGGAGAGATCAGCACTTCCATTGTCAATCTCCATCTTTTGGCGCAAGCATTGGATGTACCGATAAAATATTTTTTTGAATCACAACCCAACACAAATGGGATTTGATGAAAGCGAGCTTGAAAGACAGGAAAACGAGTTCAAAAAACGGCTGGGTGAAAAAATCAAGAACCATAGGTCCGCTATCGGGTTATCCCAACATCAATTGGCCTTGGAGGCCAATATCAGCAGAACCCAAATCAGTAGATTGGAGAATGGGGAAATCAATACCAGTGTTATTAGTTTGCTTAGGGTGGCTAGAGCACTTGACCTAAACAAAGAACAGTTGTTGGATTTATTGGAAAGGTAAAAAATGAAAAATCCATTTAGAAGAAAGAAAAAACCACAGGTGGAATTTCCGAACGATGAAGTTTTTTGGATTCCTGGAAATTGGAACGATAGAAGTGAAATAGTGGGGTCAATTGCAAAGAACAACATGAATGAATTTGTTTTCGCAGGATATATAATGTTGAATATGAACACCCAAGAATCATTTGGAATTCAAATTCTTGAAAAGTCAGATTTTGACAATTTAGATTTTTTTGGAAAGTTCAAGGATTCCGATTTTTTTATCAGAATGGATTTAACCGAAAGTGAATACAATCAACAAGAATCAATAATTAAAGCGGGAAACGCTATTCTAAAAGCCGGGGGACTCTCAATTTTTGCTGAAAAAAGTAGTTTAATCTATTCAGCAGAGTCTTGGAATACCTGAAAAACGTATGATGCTCTCCAACTTTGCATTTGATTTCTCTTCCTATTGGTTTTGTTTATAAACGTCCTTACACTTTAAAATAGACTTTCTTCTTATCCAAAAAGTAGGTGAGGTACCAAAAGATAAAGAGTACGAACAAGGCATTGATCACCATGATCCAATCTTGGGGCAGGCCAATCGGGGCCAAGAGTCCTTCGGCCAAGGTTGAAAAATTGCCGTGAAATCCTGCCGCTTCGGCAATCAATAGCAACATGGTCAACCCCCGGAATACATCCAAGGAAAAAAGACGTTGGGAAACATTGGTGGTAGATGGTGACATAAATGGTTGGTTGGATACTCTCCACAAGATAGCCCATTTGTTATACATCCAATGGCACCAAAGCATGAACCGACCAAAGAAATGACTTGTGAATTGTATCTTAGTAAGGTCATCAAGGAAAAATCAAACCAAACCTTCATGAAGTCTTTTCTCTATATCACTTTTGTTCTTCTGATACTTTGTATCAGTGCTTGCGGCAACCCTTCCCCTACCGTGGAACGGCCCAACATATTGATCATAAATGTGGATGATATGGGTTGGAAAGATGTGGGCTTTATGGGCAGCACCTATTACGAAACTCCACATATTGATGCGCTGTCGGCCCAGGGCATGGTGTTCAGCAATGGCTACGCCGGTGCATCCAACTGTGCCCCGAGCAGGGCCAGTCTTCTTACAGGACAATGGACGCCCCGTCATGGCATCTATACCGTCAATTCCTCCGAGAGGGGTGCATCAAAAGACCGAAAGCTCATTCCCATCCAAAATACAACCACACTGGCCCAGACCCATACAACCTTTCCCAAAATATTGCAAAAAAACGGCTATGCCACCTGTCATTCGGGCAAATGGCACATCAGCGATAATCCCCTTGAATATGGTTTTGAATTGAACATTGGTGGCGGGCACAATGGGCATCCCAACAGTTATTACCCGCCATATCAAAATGTAGATTTAAATACAGATGGTGGTGGCTACCTTACCGATGCGATCATGGAAAAGACCCTAAAATTTGTGGACACCGTGACCCAACCCTTTCTCCTGTATTATGCACCTTATGCAGTACACACACCCATACAACCCGTAGAGAGTCTACTGGAAAAATACCAGCAAAAATCCGGCTCCAATGGGCAAAACAATGCCGAATATGCTACCATGGTGGAGAATCTAGACAGGAATATTGGCCTATTGCTCTCTAAATTGAAGGAAAAAGGTGTTTTTGACCGTACGTTGATCATTTTCACTTCGGATAATGGTGGGCTTTATGGCATTACCCAACAACAACCCTTGCGAGCAGGGAAGGGCAGTTATTACGAAGGGGGTATCCGTGTGCCCTTTCTCTTTGTGTTGAAGAACAGCATTCCCGCCCACTCCAAAAGCGATGTTCCCATAACCAATCTAGACCTTTTCCCCACCTTATTACACTATACCGGAATCCAAGAGGGCCAAAAGGAGTTGGATGGCCACGACCTCTCCCCTATTTTAGAGGGAAAAGCCAACATGCTGGACCGTCAATTGTACTGGCATTTCCCTATTTATTTGCAAGCCTACAATGCCGCAGAGAATGAAAACAGGGATAGTTTGTTCCGAACACGGCCAGGCTCCGTAATACGGAAAGGGGACTGGAAACTGCACTATTATTTTGAAAATGACGAAATTGAACTCTTTAATCTGACAACAGATAGTAGTGAAAGGAACAATTTGGCTTCGCAGGAGCCTGAAAAAAAGGAGGAGCTGCTCAAAGCGCTAAAAACATGGTGGGAAGAAACCAAAGCACCCATTCCTACAATACCCAACCCTGAATATGAAAACAAATAAGAACCTATGAAACCTAGAATCAGTATGGTCTCTTTGGGGTCGCCGACCTAGAGAAATCCATTGTATTTTATCGAGATGGGTTGGGACTGCCCATGCTTCCTTCCCCTCTTGGCGTTGCTTTTTTTAACCTGAATGGGACCTGGCTGGGACTTTCGGGCCGTGAAAGTTTGGCAGCGGATGCCGGTGTTCCTCCCGAAGGGAGCGGATATACGGGAATAAATTTAGCCCATAACGTAGCTTCGGAAAACGAAGTTATGGAAGTCTTGGAACAGGCCATCAACGCTGGTGCCGTATTGATAAAGTCTGCCCAAAGAGCAGATTGGGGTGGTTTCCATGGTTATTTTAAAGACTTGGACGGCC
>JAUICT010000365.1 GCA_030429325.1 Bacteroidia bacterium | reverse complement strand
GTTCCACACCCATGGTGTTGGGATCCAAATGCTCCGAACTGAATTTTCCGTCACCCTTAAAGTTGTTATGTATCGTGGCCAAAAACATGGCATTGTTGGGGTTTAATTGAATTTCCACATAGTCTTCCTTAGGTTCTTTTCCTTTGCTGATAAAAAGCTCAAAGACCTCTTGTGTGAACATGGGGGTGTTATCTTCCGTAAAATAATTCTGATCCATTCTGGGGTTGTCCCTGCATTCAAACTGTATTTCAAGAAATTCATCATCATATTTTACCAATACCAAGGTTTCTTCTTTAATGGGCTCTCCACCAACGCTGTGTTTAAAATGGAGGTCTTCCAATTGGGTAAAGGATTCCTTGTTTATGGTAATTGTTGGCAGTTCTTCGGTTTTGTTTTCTGTCATGGTTTGGGCTGTTTCAGTTGTATTGACATTGTCCTGTTTTTGTTTGGTATTACAGGATATGTATAGGATGATGCATAGAAATACTGTGATTGGTTTGGTTTTATTCATGGTTGAAAATATGATATCTGTTTTTGCGAATGTTCAATTTGGTAGGTCATAAAGAAGCTAAGTTCCCAAAAGGCAAAAGAAATCTACCCGTTGAAGATTGATCAATGTCTTTTCTACCGTAGTTTAGGGTTGCAGGCAAGAAAAAAAATGGTCTCGTATTTATGTCCCAGTTTTTTCTCAAGAATTTTAAAGGCTCTGGTCATGTGTGCCTCAATGGTTTTAATGGAAATACCTAAATGCTCAGCAATTTCTGTGTGGGTAAGTCCTTCTTTTTTGTTGAGCAGAAAAATACGCTTGCATTTTGGGGGTAGATTGTTTATCTCCAAATTTACGAGCGTAATGATTTCTTCAAGATTGTCTTGCTCATTTTCAACGGCAATGTCTATGGCCTCCAAGTATTTTTTTTCCAAGTACAGAACAGACTTATTCTTTCTATATTCATCAATAAACTCATTATAAACCGCTTTATATAGAAAGTTCTTGATTAAAAAATTTGGATTGAGCTTTTTCCGCTTTGTCCAAACCCTTACAAAGACATTTTGTACAATATCTTCTGCTTTGCCATGGTCGTTCGTCAAAGTGTAGGCATAGCTACAGAGTCTTTGATAATAGGTGTCCATTAAGTATTCATATGCTTTCTCATCACCTTTGACCAGTCGTTTAGTCAAAAAGTAATTATCGTCGGTATAGTCCATTGGAGGTTGATGATTTCCTATCCACTTTATCGTTTTCGTTGGAAAAATTATAAAAAAATATCATAAAAAAATACAGGGTCTCAAAACTTTCACACGTATTTAAGAATAATTGCAAAACATGAAATCAGCCAAACATCATAAACTTATTATCAAGTTCCTTAATAAGGAAGCCAATCAAGAAGAATTGGAGAGGTTGGAGGACAGTTTGCATGACAAGAAGAATATCACAACCTTTAATAATTTAGTTAGAATCCAATATCTAACCGCTAACGGTATGGCAAACTATAATTTAAATGAAGCCAAGGAATCCATTAAGCAAAAAGTTAAATCCGAAAAAAAGAAGCAAAGATTACAGCTTTATAGGCGAGTTTCTGTTGCTGCTTCGGTATTGTTGGTTTTGGGACTGGTTCTTAACGGGTATTTTGGAGAAGAAACAATTCAAGAGAAGCCCAACAAGATTGTAATTGGTTCTGACAAAGCCGTACTTACCTTGGAAAACGGGGATCAAGTAGCGTTGGAAAAAGGCAAGAACTTCAGTACGCCAATGATCAAAAGTAATGGTGAGCAAATTGTGTATTCCAACAAGGAAAGTATAAGCAATGAAGAGGGGGAGTTATACAATTACCTATCCATACCGAGAGGGGGGCAATTTTTTGTGCAACTGTCAGATGGAACAAAAGTGTGGTTAAATTCGGAGACCAAGCTAAAATATCCAGTATCTTTTAATGGAATGGAGACCCGAAAAGTGGAACTTTTGCATGGGGAAGCCTATTTTGAGGTGACACCAAGCACCCTGAACAACGGAGCAAGTTTTCAAGTGGTTTCCAATGGTCAGAAAATAGATGTCCTGGGTACAGAATTCAATGTTAGTGCGTATAAAGATGATGATGAAATTGTGACCACTTTAATCGGTGGCAGCATTGCACTTGAGAGGGGAACTTCCAAGAAAATGCTTCGGCCCAACCAGCAATCCAGGATTCATAAATCCTTGAATGATATAGTTGTTGTGGATGTGGATGCATCCCAAGTAATGTCTTGGGTAAATGGTGTGTTCACTTTTGAAGGGGATACGCTGGATGAAATAATGAAAGTGCTTTCCAGATGGTACGATATAGAGGTGATTTTTGAATCGGCCCAGCGTAAAGATTTTAGTTTTACAGGGATACTGGAAAGAACCAAATCATTTGATGATATCTTGGGCGTAATGGAAGTAGCGGCCCAAGGAGAAGTCACATTTGAAGTAAAGGATAAGACCGTACATATTAAATAAAACAATATGACAAGAAATTGCTAAATGCATAAAAAAAGGAAAAGGCTAACACATTCCACCGTAATAGCCTTTGTCCTCAGCGGATTAATTAAAACTAAGTATAACTAAACCAATTGCTAATTTATGAAAATTAACTTGAATCTGGGTCGATCTAAAACAAGATTTCGACTCTTAAAGTTTCTTATGAAAACTTTTATTTTCTTATGTTGTACCCTTGCCTTTGCTCTGGGGTCCGAAAAGGGCTTTTCCCAAGATGCTGACATTTTGATCGCAAAGGATAAGGTGCTCAATGTTAAGCAAGTATTTAAACTGATGAACAAACAAGCCGACTATAAATTTATTTATAGGAACGACTTGTTGGAAAATGCTCCAGAAATTTCTGTGAAACAAGGTGTTGTTAAAGCAAAACAACTTCTTGATATGCTGCTTACCCCTATAGATTTTACTTACGAGTTCACTGCCAACAATACCATTGTGGTTCGAAAGAGGGAGAAATCAGAAGTTAAGGTAGAGGAATCTAAAGTGGAGACCGTAGAACGTTTGCAGCAACAAGTGAGCGGAACTATTGTAGATCAACAAGGAATTCCATTGGCTGGTGCCAATATTGTTGAAAAAGGAACTACCAACGGAACACAAACCGATTTTGACGGAAATTATACCATTTCAGTTGATGACAATGCCATTTTGGTCATCAGCTATATTGGTTTTCAAACACAGGAAATTCCCGTTAACGGACAATCGTCCATCGATATTACCCTAGCGGAGGATGCCAATCAACTTAGTGAAGTGATTGTAACCGCCCTTGGTATCCAAAAAACCAGAAAGTCCCTGACTTATGCAGCGCAGGACATCGATTCTGATGAATTGAACCGGG
>JAUICT010000364.1 GCA_030429325.1 Bacteroidia bacterium | reverse complement strand
GTGGATGATGAAACCGGCCGATTTCGACCCTGCAAAAAAATACCCTATGATCATGTTCCAATACAGTGGCCCTGGTTCGCAGCAAGTGGCCAATAGCTGGTTGGGCAGCAATGATTATTGGCACGAGATGTTGGCCTCCGAAGGCTACATCGTTGTTTGTGTGGACGGTAGGGGGACAGGTTATAAAGGGCGTGACTTTAAAAAAGTCACCTATTTGAACCTAGTGAAATATGAGACCGAGGACCAGATTGCTGCGGCCAAAAAATTAAGCGAACTGCCTTATGTGGATGAAGACCGAACCGGAATATGGGGATGGAGCTTTGGGGGACATATGAGTACCAATTGCTTGTTAAAAGGGAATGATGTCTTTGAAATGGGCATTGCCGTGGCCCCGGTGACCAACTGGAGGTTCTACGATACCATTTACACCGAACGTTTTTTGCGTACCCCTGAAGAAAATCCCGAAGGGTATGACAATGAGTCTCCATTTAACTATCCCGAACTGCTCAAGGGTAAATACCTGTTGGTGCACGGTTCTGGGGACGACAATGTGCATGTGCAGAACTCCATGCGGATGATAGAAGCCTTGGTGCAGGCCAACAAACCTTTTGATTGGGCCATTTATCCTGATAAAAACCACGGTATTTATGGAGGCAACACCCGATTGCACCTGTTCACCAAAATGACCAATTTCATTAAGGAAAATTTGTAACCAATACGTAAAATATATGTCAGACATTGTAAAACCAGCCAACGAGAAGACAATTTTAGGGCATCCCCAAGGGCTTTTTTACCTGTTTTTTGCTGAATTATGGGAGCGTTTCAGTTTTTATGGGATGCGGGCCTTGCTCACACTCTACATGGTCAATGTTATTTTTGAAGCCTTGTCCACGCGTGATTATGCTGCCGCAGCGGTATACGCATCCTACGGGTCATTGGTCTATGCTTCAACAGTGATTGGAGGAAAGATTTCAGATTCCATTCTGGGTATGCGAGCCTCTATTTTTCTGGGAGGTATTTTAATGGCTCTGGGCCATTTTGTATTGGCCATTGAGCACAATGCTGCTTTCTTTTTGGCCTTGGCCTTTATTATTGTGGGCAACGGATTTTTTAAACCCAATATTTCAACTTTTGTGGGAACCTTGTACAAAGATGGTGATCCCCGTAAAGATTCAGGGTTTACTATTTTTTACATGGGGATCAATATAGGAGGGTTTATCTCGCCATTGCTCTGCGGCTGGTTGGGACAAACCTATGGTTGGCACTATGGATTTGGACTTGCCGGGATCGGTATGTTGACAGGATTGTTGTTTTTCTGGAGCGGCATCAAAAAAAATGTATTTGGAGAAGGCGGTAGGCCCCCAAGTGTTGAAGTATATGAAAAGAAAGTTTTAGGGGTACCACAAAAACATTTGATTCCTATCATAGCTTTTCTATCGGCACCTTTGATTGCCTATTTGCTTTACTCCTACAAATCCTTAGGGGAAGAAGGGACTGCGCTTGCAGATACCAATATTGTAAATCTCTTGTTCTACCTAATTGGTATTACTGTGTTGGTGTATATGGCCTATATTATGATCAAGGCCACCTTGGATGAGCGAAAAAAACTCTTCATGGCCATTTTGATTACGTTCTTTATGACCATATTTTGGGGATTCCATGAGCTTCATGGTAGTGTAATTACCCTTTTTGCCGCAAGGAATGTCAACCTTTCTTTGATCAATGCGAGCCAGACGAATGCCTTGAATTCCATGTTCATTGTTATTCTTTCCATACCCATATCGGTTATGTGGACGTATATGGCCAAGAAGAAAATAAACCCAAGGACACCATACAAATTTGGTATGGGGCTGGTATTGGCTGGGTTGGCTTTTTATGTGGTTTCTTTGAGTGGCGGCAGTGCGGATGAAAATGGGATGGTTCCCTTTTCCTATTTGCTTGCCTTGTACTTCTTGATTTCGGTTGGGGAATTGTTCATGTCGCCCGTAGGGCTTTCCAAAATAACCGATCTTTCGCCCAAACGTATTGTAGCGTTTATGATGGGGATATGGTTCTTGTCATCGGCCTATGCGTTCCAAATAGTAGGGTTCATCTCCAAGCAATTGGCCATTGAGAGCACCGATAGCAATGTGGGCGGTTTCGATACCTTGAATGTGTATTTGGATGGGTTTAGTCTCATTGCCAAATATTCCTTGGTAGCGGGTGTAGTGGTACTGATTTTTGCACCATTGATGAAACGCTTGATGGGGAACGTCCACTAATCCGTATCAATATCAAAAACATAATATCCCTTTTCGCCAGTATGGTGGAAAGGGATATCTTTTTGGACACAAGTCCGTTTCCAGCGGGATACGTAGCTGGGATAATTGCTGCCATCGGCCAGTACCATTTTGGGACGAACGGAATCCAAAAAACGCTCCAGATTGATTTTTGGGGACTGGGTGAGCAGGACAAAATCTTGGTTTTTGTTCTCTGGGGAAATCCCTAAACTATCCATGACATACAACTTTTTTTGACCGATGGAGTAACTGTTCTTGAGCTGCGTGTTGTCAATGGTCTTGATTCGCTCTGCGACTAAATAATCCTGAGCAATACTGCCTAAATTAACGCTATCCTGGGCATATATGTGCAAAGCATTCCCCAACTGGTGCAACAAGATGGAGTTTCGGGATCTGTGGACCAAGACCAAGGCTTCTTTTTGCCCGAGTTGTATCTGGTTCCAAATGCCCCAAGTTTGAAAAGCAATGATACCACTACATAAAATCAATGTGGGTTTCAGTTTTGGTTGAGATAAGAATACCACTACGGAAATTACGATAGTGTATCCTAAAACTAATTGAACGGCATCAAACGGAATATCCTTGATCACAAACTGCTCTTGTTGGGCTACCCATCCCACAATGGAATTCATGATTTGTATGACCCAATTATAAGAAACCACCAAAAAAGCAGGAAGCTGATTCAGTAAGGCCAAAGCCATGACCAAAATGCCAAGGCCCAAAATCAAACCTAAAAAGGGAATGATCAAAAGGTTGGATACAAAAAACAAAGCAGGGAATTGGTGAAAATAGAACAGGCTAATGGGCAATACTCCCAATTGGGCGGCCAAGCTTACAGATAGCAACTGCCATATTTTGCGCACGATGATGTGCTCCGGGAACCAAAACCGCTGCAATTTTGGATAGATCCAAACAATGGCAAATACAGCAGCATAACTCATCTGAAAGCCCACTTGGAACAGAAAGAGCGGTTTGATCAACAAAATAAACCACATGGAAAGGGCAATGATATTAAAGGCGTTGGTAGGGCGGTTCAAATACAGGGCATAGGCCACAAAGGAAAACATGGTAACGGC
>JAUICT010000363.1 GCA_030429325.1 Bacteroidia bacterium | reverse complement strand
TTTGCCTTCAAATTTTCAAATCCTACAAATATAAGGAATACCCTTATGAAATAGGCCTTTGAAGCCCCCTGAACCCCCTAAGTTATCAACAAAAAAGTGTGGAAAACCACACCCTTGAAAAGTAGTATCAAAAAAAACAAAAAGCCCCTTGTGCAAGGGGCTTTTCCGACTAATTGAAAATGAAACAAAACAACATCTTCCTTCTACATAATCTTAAAATTCTTATTTAACATAGGCATCGGTGTGTACGTTGGCCACAGCCCTACCTGATGGATCGTTCATGTTTTTGAAGGCTTCGTCCCACTCCAGTGCAATCTTGGTACTACAGGCCACTGATGGCTCTTGTGGCACGCTCAACGCTGCTGCATCGGAAGGGAAGTGACTTTCAAAAATGGAACGGTAATAGTATTCTTCTTTTGTAGTTGGTGTCTGGATAGGAAATTTAAAGTGGGCATTGGCCAATTGTTCATCACTTACTTCTTCCTGCACCAAAGTCTTTAGGGTATCTATCCAGCTATATCCCACACCATCTGAAAACTGCTCTTTTTGCCTCCAGGCCACACTTTCGGGTAAATAGGATTCAAATGCTTTACGGACTACCCACTTTTCCATACGTTCTCCATTGATCATCTTATCCTTTGGGTTGATTCGCATGGCTACATCCATGAACTCCTTGTCCAAAAACGGAACCCTGCCCTCTATACCCCATGCCGCCAAGGATTTGTTGGCACGAAGACAATCGTACATGTGCAGTTTATCCAGTTTTCTTACGGTTTCTTCATGAAAATCTTTAGGACTTGGTGCCTTGTGGAAGTACAAGTATCCCCCAAAAAGCTCATCGGCACCTTCTCCTGAAAGAACCATTTTTATCCCCATGGACTTGATTACACGAGCCATGAGGTACATAGGCGTGGAGGCCCTGATCGTGGTAATATCGTAGGTTTCCAAGTTATAGATCACATCCTTGATGGCATCCAATCCTTCTTGAATGGTGAATTTTATCTCGTGGTGTACGGTCCCAATGTGATCGGCCACTTTTTGTGCGGCAGCCAAATCCGGTGAACCTTCCAATCCTACCGAAAAAGAATGCAGTTGCGGCCACCAAGCATCGGCAGTATCCCCGGACTCAATCCGTTTTTGGGAATATCTTTTGGCAATGGCCGAGGTAACCGAGGAATCCAATCCACCGGACAATAGAACTCCGTAGGGCACATCGGACATCAACTGACGATGCACGGCGTCTTCCAAAGCTTTTTTCACCTCGGCAATGCTGGTTTCGTTCTCTTTGACGGCCTCGTACTCCATCCAATCCCTCTTGTACCATCTTTTAAACTCCCCATCAGAGCTGTGCATATAATGTCCGGGAGGAAAAAGCTCTATTTTGGAACAGGTTCCTTCCAAAGCTTTCAATTCCGAAGCCACATAAAAGGTTCCGTTCTTGTCCCATCCAATATACAGGGGAATGATTCCCATGTGATCTCTGGCGATGAAGTATTCATCTTTTTCACTATCGTAAATGGCAAAGCCAAAGATGCCGTTCATTTCATCAATGAAATCCACTCCTTTTTTCTGATAGAGTGCCAAAATGACCTCACAGTCGGATTGCGTCTTGAACTCGTACTCTCCCTCAAACTGCTTTCTGAGTTCCCTATGGTTATATATTTCGCCATTGGCAGCTAAAACCAATTTACCATCGGCACTGAACAGAGGTTGTTTCCCCGAAGCCGGGTCTACAATGGCTAACCGTTCGTGGGCCAAGATTGCTTTATCATTGGCATAAATTCCACTCCAATCCGGCCCTCTGTGCCTTACTTTTTTAGACATCTCCAATAATTGGGGTCTAAGTACTTCCGTACTTTCCTTCACATCAAATGCGCATACAATTCCACACATAAATCGAATATTAGTAACAATTTCTATGCAAATATGACCATAGAAGTTCTCAAATAAAACAAATAAGTGCATTTTAATTTCATTTAATAATGTTTTCTTTCTAAAAAAGAACTAAATGAAATCATATATCAGAATATAATTAAAATATTGAGCACATTGTAAGGTTCCTAAATTTTAACGTCTCTTTATAAAAACACCATGTTTTTACACCCTAGCTTTGAAAACAACTAAAATCACAATCATGAAAAATGTATTCTTATTTACTTTTTTAACCTTGGCATTGGTATTTACTTCTGAAGCCACTGCGCAAAAATTTAGCGGGCTGGATAAAAGCCCTGCCGATATTGCCACTTACCCCACTAGTTATAGGGAATCTGACAAAGCCGTAAAGGTCATCTATAGCCGTCCCCAACTAAAGGGACGTAGTATTTCCGAGCTTGCCCCTGCCGGCAAGGTATGGAGGACCGGAGCCAATGAATCTGCGGAAATCATTTTTTACAAGGATGCCAACGTTGGTGGAAAAACGATTAAGGCTGGAACCTATTCTCTTTTTACTATACCTGGTGACACTGAATGGACGGTTATCTTAAACAGCAACTTGAACCAATGGGGCGCTTACTCATATGATAGTGCCGCCGATGTCGCAAGGGTTACTGCTAAAGCTGGTTCTGACGATGAGGAATTGGAAGCATTTTCCATCACCTTTGAAGATGAAGGTGACATGGTCATGGGATGGGGAACCACTCGTGTTTTCTTGCCCATCAGTTTCTAAGAAATTATTGCTATGAAAAAGAAAAGGAGGCTAAAGCCTCCTTTTTTTATTTTACTTGAATCCCTCCAACAAAAACCTGTTCCGCTTTAATATTTGGAACATTCTCTACGGGAACGGTCATGATATCTTCACTCAAAATCACAAAATCAGCAAGTTTACCAGGTTCTATGCTTCCTTTCTCTTGCTCCTCAAAGTTGGAATGGGCTGCCCAAATGGTCATCCCCTTCAAGGTTTCTTCCCGAGATAGGGCGTTTTCCATTTGAAACCCTCCCTCAGGATAGTCATTGACATCCTTGCGGGCCACCGCAGCGTAAAATGTAAGGAACGGACTGACCTGTTCTACGGGAAAATCGGTTCCCAATGCAACGGTTCCGGCCTTGTCCAACAGCTTTTTGAAGGCATAGGCCCCTTTTACCCGTTCCGCACCCAAACGGTCTTCGGCCCAATACATATCACTGGTAGCATGGGTGGGTTGAATAGAGGGAATAATCCCTTTCTCAAAATGATTAAAATCGGACGGGGAAATTACTTGGGCATGCTCAACTCTCCATCGCCGGTCCTCTTTCCCCTCCAATACTTTACCATAGGCCCTTAACACCACTACATTGGCGGAATCCCCAATGGCATGGGTGTTCATTTGATAATCCGATGCGGCAATACGCTCTGCCAGAGCCCCAATTTGATCTACTGGT
>JAUICT010000362.1 GCA_030429325.1 Bacteroidia bacterium | reverse complement strand
GTTTGATATAAAACCTTAAAAGTTTGATATTAAGCTTGAAAAGTTTGAATCTTAAGACATAAACAATGTTGACAAGTCCCAACCTGACGTGCTAAAAACCCACGGCACATAGCTTGTTTACGGCATTACGATTCTTTAAAATTTCGGAAAGTATCTTAGGACCAAGATGCATGTATCAGAATCTTGGGGTTTCATATCAAATAAAAAAAATGAAGGGTGGTTGGGCCTATTTTAGCCCCACATAAACATGAGCTTTGTTCTCATTTTATGATTTTTTGAATTAGCCAGCCTCCCAATGGGAGGCTTTTTTGTTTCTACAGACCAATCTATTGTTGGTCAGCCAAAAGACCATTTTCAATCAAGGGAATCCTAAACCGTTCCGTTTCTGCATTGGTATGCTCCTGATCAAAGATTTGTGCCGCTTTCTGGAGAATTTCGGGATGATCATTTGCTACATTGTTGCTCTCAGCAGGGTCTTGTTCCAAATCATACAGCTCCAAAGTGGGAGTTTCCTTGTCCTTTAAATGTTGGCGTACCACTTTCCATTTTCCCATTCTGATGGCCACTTGTCCACCATACTCAGGAAATTCCCAGAACAAGAAATCGTGCTGTTGCTGCCCCTCGGTTCCGAGCAAAGTAGGCAAAAAACTGATTCCATCGGTGTCTTTTGGGGCTTCATAGCCTACAACATCGGCCAAAGTGGCCATGACATCATAATGGGCCGAAATATGATCCGATGTGGTCCCCGCCTTGATTTTTGCAGGCCATGAGGCTATCATGGGAACCCGTATACCACCTTCGTAGACAAAACCCTTGCCTTGGCCATACGCCTCACCAAACGGGCCTGAGCTGTTAAAATAAGCCCCATCGGTTCCTCCTGTGAAGGTAACTCCATTATCCGAAGAGAAAATAATCAAGGTATTTTCATAAAGTCCTTCTTCCTTTAGATAGGCTACCAATTTTCCTACATTCTCGTCCAAATAGGAAATCATGGCCGCGTAACCCGCCTTTGGGTTTTGATGGGGAAAATACCCGTTTTGTCCCAAATAAGGTTCTTCTTCACCAAACTTTTCCTTGTAGTGGTCTACCCATCGTTGAGGCGCTTGGATAGGATTATGGGGAATAGGGGTTGCCCAATAGAAGAAAAATGGGGTTTCCTTATTTTTTTGAATGAAGCCCATCATTTTTTCATACATTAATTCTGGGGCATAATCGTTCAAGTTGTAATTCTTGTAACTTTTGGAATCGTTAGGGTCGGCACCTTCTTCAAGTTTGGTATTGGGTGGAATAGTATCGTTGTTGAGATATACCCTATTCTCATTTTCATACAAATGGACAGGATAATAGGTATGGGCCTGCCTTTGACAGTTGTACCCAAAGAAATAGTCGAATCCCATTTTAGTGGGAATGGCGTTGGTGTGTGGAGCCCCGAGGCCCCATTTTCCAACAAGACCGGTAGTATACCCCTTTTTCTGAAGCAATTGTGGAAAGAGCAAGGTGGAATCCGGTATAGGTCGTTGTCCTTCCAGTGTGGAGTCTTTAATAGCTTCCTTATAGTCCCAAACCTTGCCCCGTTCACGCCATTCGTCATTTCCCCTAATATAGGCATGCCCTGCATGTTTTCCTGTAAGTAACATGTAACGTGCCGGGGCACATACCGGGGCCCCGGTATAATGTTGCGTAAACAACATGCCATTTTTAGCAAGGGCATCAATGTTGGGGGTTTCAATTTTTTCCTGACCATAAACACCCAATTCTCCATATCCCAAATCATCGGCCAAAATATATATGATGTTTGGTTTCTGATCATTCTGAGTAATTTCTTTGGGTTTCTCCTTACAAGAAAACATCAGTATAGATAGTAGGGATAGAAAAAAGAACTGCTGGGCTTGGTTTGTTGGTTTCATGTGATATTGCTAACTGTTGCCCACTAAAATAAAAACTATTTATAACCGTACAAAACACTTTTAATATTGTGTAAAGTACACTCTGTCGAATACCAAGTACAACGGGCATTATCCCTATTGATTTAATGGATTTCCACTACGATTTTATTCTTCAAACCGCCATCACATATTTTTCATTTTTTGTTGAATTTAGGTCATGTCGTATCAAAAAATATATTTTTGCGCCTTAAGAATACCTACAATCTCTAAAAACAGCCAAATGAAATTCAACCTTACTCCCTCACTATTTTTGATTGTTCTCCTTGTGACAGGATGCCAAAACATCCCAAGTGAAAAAAGCATTCATACAGTGACCACCCACGATCATATGACCATAGTGTGCAATCCCAATAAAGGGAACAACCTGTTTCCTGCCTGGGGAGTTTTTCCAAGTAAAGAAGAATCGGTACGGCGCATCTTCATGGAAGTGGCATTAGGGCATCCTGATTCCATTAATATTGCTCATTGGGATTATCTGGATCCCATAAGAATAAAACGTGTCGGCGGAATCAAAGGGGATACCTTGGATCTGGAAATTGGTAAAATGTTGACGCCTTATGGCAGTAATTTCAAAAAGGATTGGCGTTGGCATTGGCGCATTGATGTAACCGATTTTGCAAATATTCTAAGGGACAGTGTTGAAATTGAATACAACCATACAGGATATGAAGCTACCACTGTGGGCTGGGACCTCAATGTGAGTTTTCATATGGAGCTTGGAGACCCCGTGGCACAACCCATTGCCTATAAAAAAGTATACGATGGCAACTTTAAATATGGTGATCCTGAAAATCCCATTGAAGAGTCGCTTACCCCCCAAAAGATTGAAATGGAGGAAGGTACTGCATTCAGCAGGCTTCGGATATTGCATACTGGCCATGGCTATGACCGTCCAAAAGGGTGTAGCGAGTTCTGTAGCAGATGGCGGGAAGTATTGCTGGATGGAGAGAGCATTGACCGAAGGGACATGTGGAAAGAGTGTGCGGACAACAACTTATATCCGCAAGGGGGAACCTGGATATTTGACCGCGCCTATTGGTGCCCTGGAGACCTTCAGGCTCCGGATATTATTGATTTTCCAGTCACTAATACTTCCCACACCATTGATTTTGAAATGGAACCCTATACGGCCACCGAGAACATACAGGCCAATGAGAGCATCAGCGCACTACTTTTTCAATATGGAAAACCCGCCAAAAAATTTGATGTATCCTTGGACCAAATTTTGGTACCTAGTTCAGCTCCTGAGTTGAACCGCTTCAACCCCTCGATTGTTGAACCAAAAATAGTCATCAAAAACTTGGGCAGTGAGCCTTTGACTTCCCTAACCATTGTGTATGGCACGCAAGGCTTTGCGGAGAAGACATTAGAGTGGACTGGGAACTTGGATTTCTATGAAGAAACCCTTGTGACGCTT
>JAUICT010000361.1 GCA_030429325.1 Bacteroidia bacterium | reverse complement strand
AAAATGGAGATCGTTTTGAGGCCGGTTGGAAAAACACTTGGGTAAAATCGGACAATGACCTGGCCTATGTGAATGAAAACAATGGGGTCACCACCCCAAATACCAACCTCAGCAACCATTTCATCTATGATGAAGATATATATGCGGGCTATGTGAGCTACAACATCAACCGTGAAAAATGGAATGCGCAAGTAGGGTTACGGGCCGAAAACACTTCTGTTATTGGCAACCAGATTACCATCAACACGGTCAATACAATGGATTATTTGAACCTGTTTCCCACAGCTTCCTACAACTATACGTTTAACGAAAAGCATACCTTGGGTGTATCGGCGGGCAGGCGTATTGATCGCCCCGGTTATGGCCAACTCAATCCCTTCCGAACCTTTGTGAACACCAACACTTACCGTGAGGGAAATCCTTATCTGCAACCCCAGTTCACATGGGTAAGTGAGGTTAATTACACTTTTAAACAGCGTTACTATTTTGCTTTCAACGTAGGAATCACGGAAGACCATTTGACCATGGCCATCATTCGGGATGGGGACCAAGAGGTGGTCATCGTGCGGCCCATCAACATAGATAGGCTGAAGAGCTACTCCTTTGTGGCCAGTCTTCCGATACAGTTCAGCAATTGGTGGCAGAGCAATTGGAACCTCAACGCATCCATCAACGATTTTGATGGAGACATCAATGGGTTCAATTTTGACCGTAGCAATCCTGTGGTAAGTCTCAACACCAACCACAGTTTTGGATTGGGGAACGGTTACCGATTACAGGCCGGGGCGTTTTATCTCTTCCCACACTATGGAAGCATTACGCGAGCGGAGACCATTTCGTCCTTTTCCGTGGGACTCCAGAAAAACTTATTCAAGGATGCCATGACGCTACGGTTCAACATCAATGACATTTTCTGGAACCAATACCCCACTGGAAGAACCGCTTTTGGCAATCTGGACGACTCCTTTACCAGCTACCGGGACACCCGCTATGCTACCCTTTCCATTTCTTGGCGATTTGGAAAACAGTCGGTACAGCCCGTTCGGAGAAGACAGTCCGAAATCCAACAGGAAATGGACCGGGCACGACAACAAAACGAAGGATAACCCCAAATTCCCTTGGCGGTTTGCTTTAAAAAAGTTCTAACTTTAATGCTCGAACTTTTGCGAAGTTGTATACCATCATCGACATAGAGACCACTGGGAACGGAATCAAGGGGAACAAAATCACCGAAATTGCCATTTTTAAGTTTGATGGCACCCAGATTGTAGAGGAATTCACCTCATTGGTGAATCCGCAATGCCCCATACCCTATTTTATTACCGGACTTACGGGAATTGATGACCAGATGGTGCAAAATGCACCCGCCTTTCCTGAAATTGCCGAAAAGGTTCAGGCCCTGACCCGAGACTGCATTTTTGTGGCCCATGCCGTGAATTTTGATTATGGGGTGATCAAAGAGGAGTTTCGGCGCATAGGGATGGACTTTACCCGAAAAAAACTGTGCACGGTGCGCTTGTCCCGAAAACTCATTCCCGGATTGCGGTCCTACAGCTTGGGAAAGCTCTGCTCTGCGGTTCAAATTCCGTTAACAGACCGACACCGGGCCCGAGGTGATGCCCACGCAACTACCCTGCTGTTCCAAAAATTGTTGAACACCCCCAATTCGGAACCAGTGTTCCAAAAATTCCTCAATGCCCGAAGCCAAGAAGCCACTTTGCCACCCCACTTACCCAAATCGGTTTTTAATAAGATCCCGGCCCAACCGGGCATCTATTACTTTAAAAACCAAAATGGGGAAATCATTTATGTGGGAAAGGCCATTAACCTGAAGAAAAGGGTGCTTGGCCATTTTTATGATAAAAGCGCCAAGGAAATCCAGCTGTGTAGTGAAACGGCCGATATCGACTTTAAACTGTCGGGCAGTGAACTGGTGGCGCTGCTCATGGAATCAGCAGAAATTAAACGTTTGTTCCCCTTGTACAACCGGGCCCAAAAAAGAACGGTGCGGCAATATGCCATTTTTCAGTATGAGGATAGAAATGGAATCACCCATTTGGCCTATAATATCTTGAAAGGGGCACCAAACCCAATCAAAATATTTTACAACCAAACCGATTGTAGGGCCTATTTACATGAAATGTGCAAAAATTTTGCGCTATGCCCCAAATATTGCCATCTGCAACAAACGCAATCAGCCTGTTCCCATCATGAGATTACCAGTTGCGAGGGAATATGTCGGGGTGAGGAATCCATCGATGATTACAACCAAAAAGTGAAAAACGCCATTCTGGAAACCAAATCCTTGGAATCTGAGGTGAGGGTCATCAAGGAGAAAGGTAGAAACCCAGAGGAAAGTGCTGTGGTACTCATTGCAGAGGGTGTGTACAAAGGGTATGGTTTTATTGACCAAGAGCTGGAGGTGTCTTCTTTGGAAGATATTGAGGCCCATATCATCCCTCAAAAAAACACCTTGGAAACGCAACGTATTGTGGAGGCTTTGTTACCTAAGTTAGAGTCTTTTGTGTTGTAAGGGTTGACACGAATTTCACGAATTCCACAAATATCCATGACACTTTTACTGTCATTCTGAGCAGAGGGAAGAATCTCTTCACAGACTCGAATCACACAAATTGACACAAATATATCCTTTGTCATTTCGAATGGTCATCCTGAGCGCAGTCGAAGGGTAAAGTGAGAAATCTAAAATGGGAAAAAGATTTCTCAATCGCTACGCTCATTTCGAAATGACAGTTTGTTTTCCTTGGTCATTTCGACCGCATGGGAGAAATCTATGAAGGAAAAGGGATTTCTCGGTCGCAAGCTTCCTCGAGATGACAAGGCACTACGGTGGATTCCGCATCAAGTGCGGAATGACAGCTCATTTTTCTGGGTCATTTCGAACCTCTCGATGTATCGGGAGTGAGAAATCTAAATATACGAGATAGATTTCTCGGTCGCAAGCTTCCTCGAAATGACAGTACCCGTAAGTACATACCCATTGCCCATTCGACCCCATTCAGGATGTCAACTTTATATGGTATAAAAAAAGGGAGGCCGTAAAGCCTCCCTATGTTTTTGGAAAATTCTATTTTATATTTCACAATCTATACCTTCATCTCCCTCTATAGTCCAACCCTCACCAATCACCAATAAGTCCCTAGCTCCCTGAACAGCAGTATCATCCTGACAATATTCAACATTGGCTGCGCCCAATGTAATATTCTGTGGATGATTGGGCTGATTTGACCAGCCTATCAAGGTATTCCCATAATTGGCTGGGGACATTCCAGAATCATCCAGCATGTATTCCATATTGGTAACTGCTGTAATATTCCAATTCCCAAGGTTTTGACTAAATTC
>JAUICT010000360.1 GCA_030429325.1 Bacteroidia bacterium | reverse complement strand
CGTGCTGCTATATTCGGCCCAAAGGGGCATGTTGTCAATCAGAATAGCGGAAAGGTCACCAAAAAAAGTACCATTGTCCTCATAAAGTTCCTTGCTCCCCCCTAACCTGAGGCTCTTCCCTGTGAACAGTTGGGAGTTTTCGTTATTGTTCAGGTAAAGGCACAACAGGTCTTTGCTAGACTTGTAATGACAATCCTCCAAGGCTTCCGCACTCACTGGAATAAACTTACTCTTGGCGTTGGTGGTTCCACTACTCTTGGCAAACCATTTAATGGTTGTGGGCCAAAACAGGTTCTGTTCTCCCTTTCTTGTCCGTTCAATCAACGGGGCAATATCTTCATAGCTCACAATGGGCACCCTGTTCTTGAATTCGTCATATTTGGGCATATCCTTAAAGCCATATTGTTTTCCGATCATGGTGTCTTCGGAAAAATCCATCAGCTGTCGCAATACCTCATCCTGAACATCCAAGGGGTACTTTAAAAAAAGTTCAATTTGGTGATAACGCTTCCGTAGTAACCAAGAAGCAATGGAATTGAATAATGGTATTGGCATTTTAGGTATATTTAACCAAGAAATTCAGTTGGGTGTAATAGCTAAAATAGCTTTTCTACCCCGCATTTTCAAATCAGTTTTAAACATTCATTCCGCTATGCTTTACGAAGGGGTCCTGCGCAAGATGCAAACCGAAAATGGAAGTCCCATCCAATATTTTTTGGTCTTTGAGAACGATTTCATCAACATGAACCAAGCCTTGAACAAAGAGGTTCAGATTGATTTCATCAAATTCCAATGCCTGAATTGTGGACAAGACCGACCCATCTACCGACAAGGGTTCTGCAAAACCTGTTTTTATGAAACCCCAACTGCCGGGGAATGGATCATGAAACCCGAGTTGAGCACAGCGCATCTAGACCAAGAAGATCGTGACCTAGAGTTTGAAAAGAAGATGCAGCTACAACCGCACATTGTCTATTTGGCCAATTCCAGCAATGTAAAGGTGGGGGTGACCCGAAAATCTCAGGTACCTACCCGCTGGATTGACCAAGGTGCCCACGAGGCCATTGAAATTGTGGAAGTGCCCAACCGTTATTTGGCCGGTATCACGGAGGTGGCCCTAAAAGACCATGTGAGCGACAAGACCAGTTGGCAGAAAATGCTAAAGAACGATATTGAAGATCTGGACCTAACCGAATGGCGCAGCAAACTAAAACCCTATATCCCTGAAGAAGTCTCCCAATATTTTATTGAGGATAATTCCGAAACCAACTTAGAGTTCCCTGTATTGCAATACCCTGAAAAAGTAAAAAGCCTGAATTTGGACAAAATCCCGAGCTACAAGGGAGTGTTGAAGGGTATAAAAGGACAATATTTAATTTTTGAGGACAACACCGTATTCAATGTACGGGGCAGTGAAGGGTATTATGTGGGGGTAACGATCAACTAAACAGTTTTAGGTATCTTACAAAGTAAATCTGTAAAAATCTAATAACTTACACCTATAAACTCAAGAAATGCTAAAAGAATCCCTTCTTACTCTCAAAATGCTGAAACGCATTGAGAACCCGTCCCAGGAAGTACAGGATTCATTGGATTTTTTGGAGCAATCCATAAAGGATAAGGCCAGAGACAACATACATAATTTAATGTATATTGGTGATGTTATTGGTTATGACGAACTACAGGACAGCCTTAAGGAAATGGTTATTTTTTTGGAAAAAATGAAGCATAAATAGCAAGGTCTTGTAGAGATTTTTGACCTAATCAACCTCCCATGCTCAAGTTCTTTAGAAAAATCCGGCAGCGTCTTATTGCTGAACAAAAAATCAGCAACTACCTCCTGTATGCCCTAGGGGAAATCGTCCTTGTCGTGATTGGTATTCTCATTGCTCTGGCCATCAATAACGCCAATGAACAACGGATTAAACGAGAAAAAGAACAGGTCTACCTCAAGGGGCTAAAAGAGGAATTTGAAACCAGCAAACTGAAACTGGAGGAATTGATCAGATTCAACAGGAACAGTTACAATGCAGCCACAGAGATTGTGAAGATCATGGGCCAAAAAGAAAATCCTTCAGAGCAAAAACTATCCGAGTTGTTCGTTACCGCCTTTGCCTATGATATCTTCTTTAATCCTAACAACTCCCTTCTCAATGAAATGATCAATTCCGGTAGCCTTAAGGATATCACCAATAATAATCTAAGAATAAAACTGACCAACTGGATTGCCACCATAGACGACATTTCCAATCAAGAACAAATGCAGGACGAACAACGAAACAGCACGGTCAATGCTTTTAGGGATGAAGGTCATAGTATCCGAACCATCTTGGACAATACCGGCATGTCCGAAAAAATGGGAATTCCCGTGGATGAAAAGGCCATCAGCAATTTATCTGCATTGGAATCCATTGCGTTCCAAAACAATATCCTAATGTTCATCATTACAAGTCAATCCACTGAAACAGAGCATTATAACCCACTGATGTTTCAATTGGAATCCATTCTTAAAGTCATCGACCAAGAATTGGAACAATAAAAAAGGTGCGGTTAAAACCGCACCTTTTTCTAATTGACTGTATCCTTTTTCTTTTTCAACAATCCCCCTAAAATAGACTTGGCCGTATTCTTTACCGGGTCCTCCCCAGTCTTGGTGGTTGTGGTATCTTTTGCTTTGTCACCACCCAAAAGGCCTCCCAAAGCTTCCTTCACCCCAGAAGATTGGGTGGAAGTGGAATCGGCATTATCTTTCTTGAACACATCGGACAACAAGTCCTTGGCCTTGTCTTTTCCTTGGTTGACCAATTTCTGCTTTTGCATTTCGACTAGTTTCGTGGTCAAGGTCTTTACGCTGGAACTCAAATCGGTAGTCACGGTTGGACTGGTAAAATTACCCCCTATGTTCGCGGTAACAGGAATGGTGACCTCCTTTAAACTGTCATCATTCATCTGTGCAATGAGCTTATTTACCTCATTCCCCAGATATTTGGCCGGCACATCCAAGGTAGCCTTGTACTCCATCTGACGGTCAAACGAATGGCCTCCATCCACATTTACCGCAATATCCTTGTATTTTACCGTGAAGGGCTTCACCTTTACGGTACCGTTGTCAAAACTCAAGGCGGTCTTTAATCCCTGTAGATCAATATCCTTGGTGTTTAAAAAGTTCAGTTTACTATCCAAGGCTGAAAGCAAGGGTGCTTTCTGTGTATCCACTTTGGTGGATAGGAGCTCTGCCAATAAATCCCCAGAAATGGTAGTAAGGTTAGGCGTGAAATCATCCTTCAAGTTTCCACCGATCTTAATTTGGGAATTGAGTTTTCCCTGAAGTGCCTGTGCCAAGGGGGTAAGTGCCTTGAACAGCTCC
>JAUICT010000359.1 GCA_030429325.1 Bacteroidia bacterium | reverse complement strand
TTTGGATTCCAGAAAGATTGAGAAAACAAGAATAACCCCTTTCATGCAAGATGAATGGGAAGGGTTTGGCCAAGTAACTGAAGATACCATGTTGGAAACCATGGACACTTCGTATGATTTAAAGAAGCTGGACCAAATCGCCAAGGGTATCACCGCGCTTCCTGAAGGCAAAAAGTTTCTGAGAAAGCTGGAGCGATTGGTAGAGGCACGCCATAAGATGTACTTCGAGGACAATCAGTTGGATTGGGCCATGGGCGAACTTTTGGCCTACGGCTCCCTGATTGAGGAAGGTTTCGATGTGCGTATGACCGGTCAAGATGTGGAGCGGGGTACCTTCTCCCACCGTCATGCTGTGATCAAGACTGAGATGCACGAGGAAGAGGTAACTTTGTTAAATGAGCTTGGGGATAATCAAAACGGAAAATTCCATATCTACAACTCATTGCTGTCGGAGTATGCGGTAATGGGCTTTGATTATGGCTACGCCATGGCGAGTCCCAAGACCCTTACCATTTGGGAGGCCCAGTTTGGTGATTTCAGTAACGGGGCCCAAATCATCATAGATCAATACCTGTCTTCCGCTGAGGATAAATGGAAATTGCAGAACGGTTTGGTGCTCTTGTTGCCACATGGATATGAAGGCCAAGGAGCAGAGCACTCATCCGCCAGAATGGAGCGTTACCTTCAGTTGTGTGCTAAGGACAACATGTATGTGGCAGATGTCACTACACCGGCCAACCTGTTCCATTTGTTGCGCAGGCAGATGAAAGCTGATTACAGGAAACCTTTGGTGGTATTCACGCCAAAGAGTTTGTTGAGGCATCCTAAAGTGGTTTCCACCAAAGAGGAAATGGCCAATGGAAGTTTCCAAATGGTGATTGATGATGCCGAGGCAAAAGCCGCCAAAGTGAAAACTTTGGTGTTCTGTACCGGAAAGTTCTATTATGATCTTTTGGACAAACGGGAAGAATTGAAACGGGATGATGTGGCCTTGGTGCGTGTGGAACAATTGTTCCCCTTGCCAACAGGTGAGATGCGGAACATCATTAAGAAGTATAAAAATGCAGACGACATTGTTTGGGCCCAGGAAGAACCTAGAAATATGGGTGCTTGGGGGCATTTAATGATGCATTTTGATGAGGCCAAACAATTCCGGGTGGCTTCACGAAGATTTTATGGAGCTCCAGCCGCAGGAAGTGCGGTGCGTTCCCAAAGAAGGCATGCCCAAGTGTTGGAGTATGTCTTTGACAAGAGTAAGGACAATATGTTAATTCGATAATAAAGTATAAACGCGTATAGCATGGTACTAGAAATGAAAGTTCCCTCTCCAGGGGAATCCATTACAGAGGTTGAGATAGCCGAGTGGTTGGTTGAGGATGGAGATTATGTGGAAAAGGATCAAGCCATTGCAGAGGTTGACTCGGACAAGGCAACATTGGAACTTCCTGCGGAAGAGAGTGGAATTATAACGCTTAAAGCTGAAGTAGGGGATGCTGTGGCGGTCGGCGAAGTGGTATGCCTTATTGATACCAGTGCCAAAAAACCGGAAGGAGATGCTCCCAAGGCTGAAGCCAAAGAGGAACCCAAAAAAGAAGAACCTAAGGCAGAAGCCAAGAAAGCCGAGCCTAAAAAGGAAACGTACGCCTCTGGAACACCTTCCCCTGCGGCCAAGAAGATTTTAGATGAAAAAGGGATTGAACCTTCGTCCGTTTCTGGTACAGGTAGAGATGGTCGTATCACCAAAGAAGATGCGGTGCAAGCGGTTCCATCCATGGGTACACCAACAGGAGGGAACAGAGGAGAGACCCGTTCCAAATTGTCCATGCTTCGTAGAAAAGTAGCGGAACGCTTGGTGTCTGCCAAGAACGAAACGGCAATGTTGACCACCTTCAACGAGGTGGATATGTCTCCTATTTTTGAACTACGAAAGCAGTACAAAGAAGAATTTAAGGAAAAGCACGGCGTAGGTTTGGGCTTTATGTCATTCTTCACCAAGGCGGTTATCCGAGCATTGCAAATGTATCCTGCCGTAAATTCCATGATTGATGGCAAAGAGATGATCACCTATGATTTTTGTGATATCAGTATTGCTGTTTCCGGGCCCAAAGGTCTTATGGTGCCCGTGATAAGAAATGCCGAAAACCTAACGTTCAGAGGTGTTGAAGCTGAGGTAAAGCGTTTGGCACTTAGGGCAAGGGATGGTCAGATTACCGTTGATGAAATGACAGGTGGTACCTTTACCATTTCCAATGGAGGGGTATTTGGTTCCATGTTGTCCACACCCATCATCAACCCACCACAAAGTGGGATTTTGGGGATGCACAACATTGTAGAGCGACCCATTGTAAGGGATGGTGCCATTGCCATTGCGCCTATTATGTATGTGGCATTGTCCTACGACCATAGAATCATTGACGGAAAAGAGTCCGTTGGTTTCTTGGTAGCCGTCAAGGAAGCTTTGGAAAGTCCAGAGGAACTGTTGATGGACGGTGATGTGAAAAAAGCTCTGGAGCTTTAATCCATAGGGTTTTAGGGAGGTAGATGTGTATACCTCTCTTTCAAACAACTTAAAGTGTCGGAAAATGCTGATTACCAACAGCACCAGAAACGATATTCCCGAGATTTTTAGGCTTTATAAACTGGCCACCGATTTTCAGAAAGTGAAGTTTCCTGAGAACCAGTGGCCGGAATTTAGCCAAGAATTAGTGGTTGCAGAGGTCGATGACAACCGACAATTTAAGTTGTTGATCAATGGTGAGATTGCCTGCGTGTGGGCTATAACGTTCAGTGATCCCCAAATCTGGGAGGAAAGGGACAACGAATTCTCCATATATATCCATAGAATTGCCACCAACCCAAATTTTAGGGGTGGGAATTTTGTTGCAAGGATTTTGGATTGGGCTACCGATTTTGCGAAAGCAAACGATAAGAAATTTATCCGAATGGATACGTGTGGAAAAAATGATGGCCTAATAGGGCATTATACCAAAAGTGGCTTTGAATTTTTAGGAATTCGGAAGCTTAAGAATACCTCAGATTTGCCGGTTCACTACCACAATGCAGATGTTTGCTTTTTTGAAAAGAAGTTGGGGTAAATGCACTTACTTTAGTTTCAAATACAGGCATTTTTTGTCGTAATCAATAACAGCTTTACCTTTTTTAAGAATATCGGCCCCGATAATGCCATCTACAGGTAACGCATTGTGGGAGGTAAGGGCCTTGTTTACATGTACTAGATCAAAGAGAACGATTTTAAGCCGGCTCTTTTTCCAATCCCCTATTTTGATTTTGTTTTTGGTGGATATTAAAGTGTCCATCTCAGTGGCGCCCGCTCCAGCGGCCTTTACATCGGTGCTTTCGGAAATCATCTTGA
>JAUICT010000358.1 GCA_030429325.1 Bacteroidia bacterium | reverse complement strand
AGATGCCGACACCAAAACAGCCAACCCCAATGGCATTGTGGTAAAGCAATTGGCCCATGACGGAAATGAAGTAAAACTCCAGGTGTTGTACAAAGGCCAACCCTTGGCAAAAAACGAACTTCAAATCTATGTGGCGGACCTTTGGTCAAAGACCTTGCACACCGATGACAATGGCGAAGTATCCTTTGCCCTGCCTTGGGACACCAAGTATATTGTGGAGACCACGACCAAAGAAGAAGTTCCTGGCTCGTACAAGGGAGAGGATTATCAGTTTATTTGGCACTGTGCCACCTATTGTATCAAATAATTTAAATAGATCATGGTCACTGGAATCGCTCTCATCCTATGTATTGCCTTTTGCCTCCTCTACAGCACTTCCAAAAAAATGACTGGTGTTGGGGTCTTGGGTTTCGAAAAATGGGCAGATAATCACCGTAACATATCCCAATATCTGGGTCTGGGTCTTATGACCGTTTCCTTACTTTTGAGCTGTTGGATATGGGGATTGGGTTCCGGGACATTCACCTTCTTTGTCCTCCTTATGACAGTAGTCAGTTTGGTTGTCTTACTGGCCCCATTGCGATTGATTTCCTATGCAACTATTGGAGGCTCAGTGGTTTTCTTTTTGATTTGTGAACTTGTACTGTTTTAATATGCCAGCCAACAAAAAATACCTGACCAGTTCCCCAACGCAGCGCTTTGCCAAAATTACCGCTGCCATTTTGGGCGGGCTGATGGTAGCCGTATTGTTCCACATGGCCTTGGCCAGTTGGTTCAACCACGTTGCCGTTATCATCACCAGTACCTTTTCAGCTTTCATCCTTTGGGCCGTGTTAATGGTATTGGCTTTTTTAGGGAAGAACGGATGGAAAATCTGGGGCATTTATTTGGCTGCCTCGTTACTATTTGGCGTGCTTATCTATTTTGGCCAACAAACCCACCCAATCGTATAAACCAATCATGGGAAATCGTATCTACAACATTCTTTTTCACACCCATACCGTTAGTGGTATAGTGATTAGTGTGGCCCTCTATGTTATCTTTTTTACTGGTTCTTTCTCCTTTTTCAGGGATGAGATTGCCAATTGGCAACGGGGACATCATGTATCCCAAGAAGATGCCATTGTAACCAGCATGGATTCGCTTCTGACTCATATTTCAAAAGAGTACAAGCTTTTGGGACGTGATGTGGAAATCAGCCATTATTATAATGAGCGAAGTGTAAATGTCAACCTTGGGGCCTCCAAGGATTCCCTTGCATCTGAAGAAGACAAAACCCGAAGTTTCTTCTATTTGGATACTTCGGATAAATCCAAACGGGACTATGTGGGGTCCTATCATTTAGGCGAATTCTTGTACCGACTACACTTTTTGGACCAAATCCCATACCCTTACGGCCGCTATTTGGCCGGATTGGTGGCTTTCTTCTTTCTTTTTGCCATCCTAACGGGTATTTTGGTCCATTGGAACAAAATTGTCTCCAACTTTTATGTGTTCCGCCCTTGGGCCAAGATAAAAGCAATGTGGACCGATGCCCACACCGCTTTGGGCGTGATAGGGTTTCCGTTTCAATTTGTATATGCAGTTACCGGAGCCTTTTTCTTGTTGAAGGGCATATTGATGCTTCCCCTTGTAGCTGGGTTGTATGATGGTGACCAAAACCAACTGTATGAAGATTTGGAATACAACCATCCCGAATACACCTATCAGAATGAGAAATTGGACCGATCTATTCGTTTAGACCCTTTGATTGCCGATTTGAAGGAAGAATGGCAAGACTTCAAGGTTACCGAAGCCCATATTTTTAACTATGGGGATGCCAACATGCATGTGGCCCTAAGTGGCCATATGGGATATTCCACCAAGCTTAATGGATTGGGACATCGCATCTACAAAATTGCAGATGGTTCCGTTGTGGAAGAAAAAGTACCGGTAACCAATAATTCCTATCTGGATGGGGTGAAAAATATGATGTTCCGGCTACATTTTGGGGATTATGCAGGGAATGGGCTGCGCATTACCTCCTTTATCCTTGGATTGGTCTCCTGCTTTGTGATTCTATCCGGGGTTATGATATGGTTGGTGGCGCGGGACAAAAAGAACATTCCTGAGAAACGACGTAAGTTCAACCACCAAGTCGCCAATATATATATGGCCATCTGTTTGACTCTCTACCCCGTTACCGCCTTGGAGTTTATTGTGGTGAAATTTGCCGAGGAGGTAAACCGAGCCTTCTTGTACCGAACCTATTTCCCTATTTGGTTGGTCGCCACCCTCTTTTTCATCTTCAAAAAGGATATTGGCTTCACCAACAAATGGACTTTGCTATCAGGAAGTATGTTGGCGCTGATGGTCCCGATTGTCAATGGCATTGCCTCTGGAAATTGGATGTGGGTCAGCTACAACAACGGTCATCACCATATCTTGTTGATAGATTTGCTTTGGATGGTTTTGGGATTGATTACCCTTTGGGTGGCACTCTTCAAGCTCAAGGAACCCAAACCCGATAAAAGTACGGTCAAAAGCTAGCCCTATTTCCAAAAACCTTTGTGGTTTACAGAACTGGCATCCTCAAGAATGGCCACAAGTACCTCTGCATCAATTTCCTCGGGTTGGTGATATCGAAGGGATTTCATCACCTTTCTACCTTCGGTGACCATTTTATCCAGATGGACGGTTAAGTGGGCGGAACTCCAAAAACCTACATCCACATACCCCTTTTTGGCGGACGCATTTAGATAACAAAACGGTTTTCCTCCCAAATAATAAAACGGAATACGATACTTATATTTTAATTCCACATCAGGAACTGTGCTCTCCACAAAGACCTGCAATTGCAAAAGAATGCTTTTGAACGGTTCAGGTTGATCTAGGATATAAGCTTCGGCGGGGTTCATGTATCAAAAATCAGAAATTGATTTCATTTTACCATTTCTTAATCCAAATTATTTTTCTTGTAAAGCAATAATGCAAGAACGTTTCATACATTTGGAAAAAACCGACCACCATGAAACTTCAACCTCTTTTTTTGTCCTTTTTTGCCTCCGCCGTGATTTTTTCCCAAGAGCATTCACACACAAGCTCAAAAGCGATCACATTCCCAGATGTTCCCAATTATAAAACCCTAAAAACAGATTTCCACCAGCACACGGTTTTCTCGGATGGAAATGTATGGCCCACCATTAGGGTATCGGAAGCCCTGCGGGAAAATTTGGACGTAATTTCCTTAACCGAGCATTTGGAGTATCAACCGCATAAGGAAGATATTCCCCATCCCGATAGAAACCGTTCTTTTGAGTTGGCCTTGGCCGAAGCCAAAGACCACGACCTATTGATCATCAATGGTTCTGAGATCACCCGCGGTGCCCCCATG
>JAUICT010000357.1 GCA_030429325.1 Bacteroidia bacterium | reverse complement strand
CAAGATACATCTCGGCCTCACTATCCGAAGCCATATGGAGTTCCAAGTCATCTGCCGTAATATCCCCCTCGAAATATGCATCCGAACTCAGCTCAATGGAAACATTATTGGTATTTATAGGGCTTTCCATAAAGATGGCGGCATCTGCCGAAGCCTTGAACTTGGAAATGTCCTTGGTAGTCACATAGAGCTCCATGGTCTCCTTCCCCCTAACCCTAACATTGTTTTGCAATTTTACCACCAGTTTACTCCCTTCCATATAGGCATCTATCCTTCTGAACAGATTGTCATTGGCCTTGATGGAAACCTTTTCCTCCGTATCGGAAAAAGTAACGTAAGCCCTAAAATCCGATGATACTTGTAGTGCCCTTATGTTGTTAAAGTCATAGTCTCGGGTGGACACCTCCTCCGATACCCATATACTTTCCTGGACACAAGATGTTACTGTAAAACCCAAAAATAGGGCAATAGCAATCCTTTGAATTGATTTCATACCATTCATTTTTGATGTGATTAGATTATGTAAAAAAGCTGTTACGTGCCGAGTTCCTTTTCCAGTTTTAGAACGGGCATCCAATAAAAGTTTATGGCGGACCACTCGTTCATTTCGAGGTTTTGGGCGCTTCTCAAGAACACTGTGCCATTTTGGGTGAACACGTGCCTAGCCACTACTGTTTGGCGCAATGACCGTCTGTTGTTTTTTGATTTATTGGCCATTGCGTAGATGTTTTTTATACCGATTACGTCCCATATTAAAAACGCCCACTTTGAGTCCAATTCCCCCGGAAAACCCATTAATGTTCCGAAGAGGATTGGCATCCAGTTCCAGCTTACTGGAAAAGCGATATTTGAGTCCGGCTTCCAATTGCAGGTACCTGGAAATATTGAACAACAGGCTCACCCCGGGTTCGGCCACAAAAATGGCATCTAGATCATCCTCATCAATATCGCCAATACGGTCGTCAAAGTCATTCCCAAGGTAACCTACACCCCCTGCCCCAATAAGCAAGGGAAAGGAAAGGTTCACCAACGACTTGCTGAAAAGTATAGGCTCCAAATGAAGTCCACCATACACGCCTATCAAATCTTCATTGATGGTTCTGGGATTGTCCTGCTCGGAGTACAGAAAATTTCCAACAAATCCTACTTCAAATTGTCTATTGGCAACGTAGGCCACTTTAAGACCACCCAAATAGGTGGATTTACCCTTAATCTCCCCATAATATGTGGTAAGACCCAAGTACACACCATGCACCACATTCTTGCGATCATTGAATTCAATGTAGTCTACTTCTTCTTGGGCCTGACCCATGGCCATACATCCTAAAAGAAGTATGGGAAGTATTGGTTTCAGTTGTATCATGTTTCGTTTTTTGGTTTTCGTATTAAAGACATTCAAATTTTTAAAAGGTTGCATCCTCAGCAACTTTTATGTTATATCAATCGGTAAGGACGATTACTCCTTTGATTCCATTGATGGTAAATTTCCCTTTGGTCCCGTTGCCATAGCTTGCCGTGATATCCCGGATCTTGCTTCCTTCATTGGTCACATTGGTCTTAATGTTTGTAAAGGTCTTGGGTACCCGCAACAAACCTTGCTCCAAGGTCGCACCAAATTCAAAGGCCAAGCCCGTGACGTTCATATTAATCTCTGAGGATTCCTGTACAATGTTGATGTCCGCATCCGGTTTAGATACTTTTTTGATATCTACATCTGCAATCCTTAGTGTTAGGAACATTCCATTTGTTACATCGGCAATGTCAACATTTGAAAATTTAAAATCTCCCCGAAGACTTCCCACCTTTACCAGTTCTACCTCATCCTTACTGGAATAAAGTTCCAAATCCGCTACTTGATCTAATGCTATATCACTACCGCTACTCAAAATTTTCAGCTTTTGGGCATGTTCAATGTCAATGGAACCATTGTCCATCTTAATGTTTCCGTACCCCATGTTCCGGGCATTGAATTTCCCGAAACGCATGTCTGCCTTGGCCGTTGATATATCGCTATTGATCCAAATATCCCCATGCTGGAGATCCGTTTCCAAATCTCCTTCCCATGCATCAATGATGATGTCTCCAAACTTATTGGTGATATTGAGCTCCGCATTGATGGGCAGGAACACTTCATAATCTATTTGCACGTTGGATTTATCAAAATCAAACGGATTGGCCTTACTAAAATATTTGGCAAAAATATTGGCATCACGATCTTTTATTTCAGAAATGAATTGGACAAAATTTCCAGCTTGGATGGCCTTGGGCTGAATCCGCTCCAATAGTTTTTCCGCGCTCTCATCTTTCCTATGGTTCACTTGTATGGAAACGGACACCTTCACTTGGTCCTTCCCCCATCCATTGATGACAACATTCCCGTATTTGTTCTCAATATGTACCTTGCCTGTAGGAGAGAGGTCATAGGTCTTGTTCCATTGCTTGCTGTGTTCGCTTTGTGCGAGGGCGGCAATGGTCCAGAAAGACACCAACAGTGCCGTAATCATGGTTTTATAGTGTATATCCCTCATAATCCATTTCTTTTTTTGAAGCGTTAATCTGTTTCAACAAATTCTCTATCAACTCAATACGCTTTTTATAATTGTTCACAATAGCTTCGAGCACCCGTTCATTGTCCAGATTGTCCTGCATTTCCAGTTTTAGTTGCATGTATTCCTCGTCCAGCTCATCCATAAAGGACAAAAACTCTTCTTTGTCCATGGCAGAAAGTTTTGGATTTTCCTGTATCAACAATACCTGTTGATGGACCAAATGCTGATAATGCATGTCTATTTCCAAAAGTTCCTCACTGGCATATCCCTCCATATTTTGGCTTGGGGCATTCATCGTTACAAATGCCGTTAGTGAAAGTCCCACCAGCAACACAATGGATGCCGCCACCTTAAACCCTCTCGATTTCCAGAGTGGGATGACCTTGGGTTCCGTTTTCTCATCCAACTGCTCGGCTATGCCTTTCCATAGCTTGTCCCTGTCCACCTTGTGAACATCAAAAGCCTCTTTATTTTCCCTAATACGTTTTTCAAAATTGTCCATCATAACTCCTTTACAATTTGAATTAGTTTCTTTTTAGCGCGGTGGTATTGCGATTTGGAAGTGGAAGTGGTTATTCCAAGGATTTCTCCAATCTCAACATGGTCATACCCTTCAATCAAGTATAAGGTGATGATTTGCCGGTATCCCTCAGGCAATTGGGCCAGACCGGTTTTTATCTTCTCCATTTCAAATTCATCAACCTCTACTTTTTCGTCTTCCTCTACAAGCTCACCTTCATTTTCCATGGAAGCAAACAGCAACCGTTTTGCCTTTAAGTGGTTGATGCTCCTATTGATCACAATTCGTTTGAGCCATGCCCCGAAAGTGCTTTCAAAC
>JAUICT010000005.1 GCA_030429325.1 Bacteroidia bacterium | reverse complement strand
ACTAGTACCTGTTCGGGGTAAAAACTGTACCTCTCAACAAATGCCCTATTTGAAAGAAAGAATAAAGACCTATCAAGAGTTTGCAAGTAGCGACTTGCAACACATTTTAGGGGAAGACATCACCAAAGCAATGCATTTACAAGCGATTGAGTTTAGATCAGGCTACTTTATCAATAATGATGAGCAGTTCCAATTTGTTCCCTTTCCTATTGAAGCCCAATTGAGTCCGATCAACAGTATAGTTTACCATGATTTTAATAAGGACTCCATCAAAGATTTGCTGTTGGCCGGGAACAATTATGGGTCGGAAGTGGAAACAACTAGGGCAGACGCTGGTATTGGAGTATTCTTGAGTGGGCTGGGAGACAACAAATTTGCCTATCGGAATAATTTGAAAACAGGATTCTTTGCAAGTGGTGATGTTAAGGATATGCAACTGATACACCATGGAACCCAAGAAGCTATTCTAATTGCCAATAACAATGCTGACCATCAGTTTTATAAAATAAAAAGTAACTAATTGTGAGTATCCCTAAAAAAATAACCCTAATCTATTACTGCCTTTTTTCATTTTTTGGAATGACGGTTTTTGCATGCCAATCGGATAATGGGACAGTCCCCGTTGATCCACCTGAACAAGGCCTTGACCTTTCCGTGATAATACCGGCCGGTGCCAACAGTTGGGTGGTCAATGATACCGCAAGGGATACTGAGGTCATATTTGATACAGGAATACATAACTGGACCAGTCTTGACGATGTGATCCGTACCTACTTTAAAACAGAATCTCAAGGAGAATTGCATCTGGGACTTAAAATGAAATCTCCTCAAGGCGAATCCAAGATTAAAGTAACGGTAGGAACCGAGTCCAAAGAAGTGGTTGTCTCCAATAACGAATACAAAACCATTGAAGTAGGCAAGTTTGAACTGGCGTCTTCAGGATACCACTACATAGAAATTCAGGGAATCAGTAAATCAGGGACCTATATTGGGGATATCAGTGACATTTTGATCGGAGGTCCGGCAGCAAGTTCCATAACCTTTGTTCCTACTGAGAATCACTACTTTGGTAGAAGAGGACCATCGGTACATATGAGCTATGAAGAACCCGCTGGAAAGAACATACAGTGGTTCTACAATGAGGTCACTGTTCCGGAGGGAGAGGATGTAATAGGATCTTTTTTTATGGCCAACGGCCATGCCCAAGGCTACTTTGGCATGCAGGTGAACTCAGAATCGGAACGAAGGATTTTGTTCTCTATATGGAGTGCTTTCAGTACAGACGACCCTAACCAGATACCAGAAGATTATAAGGTAATAAACCTTGGAAATGGCAATGATGTCACTGTTCAGGATTTTGGAAATGAAGGATCGGGAAAACAAAGTTTTAAGGTGTTTGATTGGAAGCCCGGGACCACCTACAAGTTTTTGCTGAAAGGGGAGCCTTCAACGGATAATTCAACAGACTACACAGCATATTTTTATGCCCCGGAGATAGGGGAGTGGCAATTGATTGCCAGCTTGCGAAGACCCCAAACATCAACCTTTTTAAAACGACCGCACTCCTTTTTAGAAAACTTTGTGCCCAGTACGGGGTTCATTGCTAGGGAAGTACAATTCGGAAATCAATGGGTATATACCACGGAAGGGACTTGGATTGAATTGGATAAGGCAACTTTTACAGCGGATGCAACAGCTTCCCAGGGCCATAGATTGGATTATGTGGGAGGAGCCCAAGGAGACCATTTTTTCTTGAGGAACTGTGGCTTTTTTAATGAAAATGTGGCAGTGGGCACAACATTTATTCGCACTTCTACCCAGGAAGCACCCAATATTGACTTTTCAAACTTGGAACTCCCTTGATATACAGAATTTAAAAAACAGCGATTTATTTTTTAATTGTTTGAGTTAGTTTAATGAGTAGGGCCTCTGATTTTTTTCAGAGGCTCTATTCATATAAAACGTTTTGTGCCATAAGAACAATAGGGTGTAAATACTTGAAAACCGTAACTATTTTTAACCTTATCAAGGGCCTACCGAAAATGGGAGGTTTTTTCTATTTTAATTGATTTTACATACTGCCACTTCGACTATTTTATAGGTGATGATAAAGTACTGTAGATAAAAATGATTTATAGTACTTTTTTTATTTTCACTACGAAGTAGATATATGGTTGAAAAATATAGCAGAGCTTTCTTGGCTCTGCTATATGAGATAAAAATTAAACTACTATTCCTTGATTTTCCTATTTAAGGGATTCCTCAAATTCTTTAGTGGTATACACATGGCTGGCCACAAATCGATAGTTGATCTCAGCGGCAACATTTCCATCATATCCGGGTGCAACCGCAGACGCTGTGGCATCCACTACTACAGCAACTTCAAAACCATCTTCCAAAAGTTCCCGTAGATGGGACTCCACACAAAGGTTTCCCGACATTCCAGCCAAAACAATCTTATCAATTTTCTGCTTCCGCAATTGAAGGCTCAGGTCGTTTTGTTCAGGCCCATAGACTTTGTGGGGACCTACCACAGTTACAAAATCCTTGTTAATATACTTTTTGTATCGAGGTAACCAATCTGCGCCAGACCCTTCGAATCCTTCTTTGTTCAATTGGTCGCCACGGTCAAACATTCCTATGTCATGCATTAGTTTTTCCAAGGCACCCTCAAATTTCCATTTGTGGTCGTGCTCGTAATAGTAATGGGGAGAAATAAATACTTTAATTCCTTTTGCTTCTGCTAGTTGGAACAAGGTTTCAAGGTTTTCCACTGTCTTGTTTTTTATTACGCTTTCGCCAATGACACCCCATGTTACACCATCGGGGCTTAAAAAATCGTTCTGTGGATCGGTGATTACAATTGCTGTTGAAGCATCAACAGTAAAACCAGGGTCAGGGATTTGACTGTACAAAGATTTAGTACCAGTTAAAATTAGGAGCAGTAATGCCCTTGTAAATAAAAGTGAAGTTTTCATAAGATCAATATTAGATGATTAGAATATACATTTGTGAGTAGGCCCAGCATGTTTAGGGCCCAGTTTCCCTGGTATAGGAGGGAAAGTTATATGAAGAGACCCGTGCTGTCTCCTTCACAATCCAAACTTTCACGGCACTCGCAACAATTTGAACTGCCATTTTGTTGAGCTGGTATTGCTTTGCATTTAGCTTGGTTGATAAGAGATATGCGGAGCTTTATTATATGGAGCAGGTTCATTTCTATCTTGTTTTTTAATGTACGGTTTAGGTTTTTGTATACTAGCCCTAAGGCAATCCTACAGCTCAGGCCACTTGCATACAATCCTGAAAAGCTTTTCGGAACTTTAAGGGAGGGATGCCGAAATTGGATTTGAACAATTGCGAAAAGTGACTGGCGTTCTCGCATCCAATACCCAAGCCGACTTGGATAACACTCTCATCTGTTGCGATGAGCATTTTCTTGGCTTCCTCAAGTTTTATCCGGGTGACAAATTGATGGGGGGTTTCGCCTGTTGTTTTTTTGAATACTCGAATAAAATGATGCATACTTAGATCAACTACCTTGGCCAATTCAAGGGTTGAGACGGGGCGGTCTATATGGGCCCTAACATAATGTTGAACTTTGTTCACCTGAAAGGGGCTCAAACCCATACGCAGTTTACAATTTAATGTCTCTTGCATATGATAGCGTTTAAGTAGATAATCCCCCATGGTAACAATCATGTTTTCTAAATGGGATTGGTTCCCTTCTGCACTTAGCATTAACTCTTGGACCAAATAAAGGGCAAGTTGGTTGCTCAATGGACTTTCTAAAATTTGTTCAGGTACAAAATCCTCGAATTCCATTGAGGAAGACATACTACCAAATACCCCATTGTACATACCAAGCAATAATGGTGATTGGAGCTTAAAATTAGGGGAGGGCTCTAACAAATAGATGAACTGATGGTTTTTGTTGGTGCTTGCTTTCTCTCCTTCGATTGCCCTATCGTTTATTAGGAACAAAACAATGGGATTTTTGTAGATCAACGTATTTACTTGTGCTTTGTCAAGGATGATTTTTCCAATGTGGTCGATGTATCTCATTTCTTTGTATTTAGTGTTAGCAATTCATTTCGATGATCATAACTTGTCATTGGTACAGTGCTGTTATTTCCTGTGAAACCTAAGTGGTGTAAAGAGCGTATTACAAACAACTCGGTTGAACAGTTGGGTATCGTCCATTGACATAGGTCAAAAGTAAATGGGACTATGGCAGCTTGCTAGTGAGACTTTCTCAAAGGGTATGGTTTTCTTATCAGTGTATAGGTTTTGTGCAGATACACCGTTTTTTTACACTAGACCATGAGGGTATTTTTTCAATAATCTTCTTAACGTATTCAGTTACCTTCTTAACGTTCCATCCAATCATATAGAATTGAGTAAATTGTAATCCAATAACCATGAAATGAAACCAGTATCCATAAAAGGAGTAAGCATACAGATCACACCAGACTCTAAAGGGTGTCTAGTAGAGGAAAAATTTCCTAAAGCGGTACAAGCCGAGTTTTTTGGGAAGCTTTTCAGTAACGGAATGTTCGAGAGCATGTCTATTGAAGAATTGGTCGGTCTGGGAGAAGATGGCATATCTTACCGTGTGCCCCTTCCCAATGAAGAATTCCCCAAGGCACCAAAGAATGATAGGGAATTTGGCAGATTTCTTACCCGGGCAATTTCATTGGTCAGGACCATTCAAAAAGTGCATCAAGAAAAATACTGCTTTGGCCTATTGGGAAGCCAACGGTTTTTGGTGAATAAAAATGGTAAACTCATTATTTTGGGTTTGGGCTTGCTTCAAAAGAAATATAGCAAAGACGATTTAGACTGGTTCGAAGAAAAGGATTTCTATTTTCTAGCTCCTGAGTTTAGTAAGCGCAGCAACAAGAGGCCTGATTCACGTTCAGATTTTTATGGTTTGGGTGTTCTCCTGCACTTTTGGCTCACGGGAAGGCATTTTATCAATGCCGTGGACAAACAGGAGATTCTTTATAAACATCTTACAGAACCCTATGCAGTGGATGACGAGCAAGTACTCTGGAAGCATACCGGAATTTACAAGATAATCCAAGCACTTTTGGAAAAACGCCCTGAGGACCGATATCAATCCGCCCATGGCGTGCTAAAGGATTTGTTGAGTCTGGAGTCCCAGCATGCCAAAGGCACATATTTAGAATTATTGCCGCTGAGCACTAAGTATAACCCCGGCGTACTTAATTTTCCCCAAGGAATATTGGAAAGGGGAGAAGCCGTGGACCAATTGATGGCTGTCTATCAAAAAATTCGTCAAGGAGAGTCTGCGGTTGTTTTTGTTGAAGGGGCTGGGGGAATGGGTAAAACGACCCTAGGTAATGCCTTTGAATCGGCTATTTCTGAATCGGACACCCTTTTTTCCAAAGGCAGTTTTGATGAATCACAGGCCACACCCTATAAAGCTTTTCAGCGGGCATTCCAGAACATTGCACAACGCATTTTAATCAAGTCTGGCAAAAGCCATGCAGAAATAAAAAATGTTTTTATTTCAGGGTTGGGGTCCGACTTATCCGCATTGTTTGGCGTGATACCCGATTTGAAAGAACTGACCGGCTCGCTTCCACAACCAGAGACTTTGGACCCCTTGGAAACTGGAGACCGATTTGTGAATCTCTTTGCCAGATATTGTAGAACCCTGGACGGTATTGGGTTAAAACGGGTGCTCTTCATCGATGATGTGCAATGGTGCGATTTACCTTCCCTAAAATTGATAGAGTACATGGCATGGGCCCCTATATCCAGGGTAATGTTTGTGCTTTCCTATAATCCGGAGGGTATGTCGGATGATCACCCTCTACGAAAGTTTCAAAACTCCTTAAAAGAGGCGCAAATGCCCGCTCCTATAATCAAGTTGATGCCTTTGAGCGAGACCGCTACACAAAAAATCGTAGCTGATGCCCTATCCGAAGAAGAAGGTGAAATCAACGAACTTGCCAAAACAATCCACAAGAAAACACACGGCAACCCTTATTATATTCAACATTTTCTACGATCATTGCAGGATGATCACGTATTGACTTTCGACGAAGTGGGACATCGTTGGCAATATAATTTGAATCGGGTAAAGCAACAAGAGGTAGCCGAAAACGTCTTGGCGGTTTATGAGAAACAACTATTACTCCAATCGTATCAAGCACAGGTTCTGCTAAAAGTGGCCGCGTATGATAATGGCAAGTTTAATATACCCTTATTGACATCGGTCTGCGGTTTTCCTCAAGAGATCGTTGTATTGTTGTTGGAACTTTTGACGGACTCGGGGCAATTAACTAAGACAGATACAAGTAAAACCACCTATGTTTTTAGTCATAAGCGAATTGAACGGGCTGCACTTTCGTTACATATTCCAGACTTTGATATGACCCCGGAGGTGCTGCACAAAATGGTAGCGGAACACTATCTTTTAAAGGGAAAGTTCAATGGGTCAATAGAGCTAAACCAATTCGTAGAGCATTTATTGGAGTCCAGGGAACTGATCCATAAAGCAATGGCGTTGGATTCCTTACCCAATGTACTCCAGGCAGCACAGTTGGCCAATGATTCAAATTCTCCGCATACAGCGCAGCAATACTTGGATTTTGCCCTCGCCATGCAAGAGAAGTTTCAAATTAAGGTATTCCGTTTCGATGTGCTTTTTGGACTTGCCAAAGCGTTTTATTTATTACGGAATATTGAAAAGGGACAGGAATACGCCCAAAAGGCTCTTTTCGTTGCCGAAGAAGGCAATGAACAATGCTCAGTGCACTTATTGAATATGAAGTTTTTTGAAGCGTATTCATTGTTCAAAGAAAACCTGGAAGAAGGAATACGGGCACTGGGCCAACTTGGGGTATCCTTGCGTTTGCCCATATCAGCAAAACAAATAGAAAAGGAATACGAAGAGTTTCGGAAAAAAATGCCCGATAATTTGGAAGAACTTGGGGAAGCGTCTTCAAATATTCCGCAAGGTCATCGCCATCTTAGGGATGTCTTGGTCAACATGTGCACCTCCGCCCAGCGGGTCAATCAGAACCTGTATGCGTTTGTTCTACTTCGATTAGGAAATTTAAACCTAAAGTTTGGTCGGTTAGATTCTGCCCCATTTACATTCATTCACTTAGGTACACTTTTATGTTGTCGTTATCAAGAATATAAATTAGGACTGGAATGGGGTGATTTAGGACTTAAACTATTGGATAAAACGGTTTCAGATAAATATTTTGCCCGTACCGTATCCATATATCATGGTGTAATGGCCCCCTTGAAAAATACCTATAAAGCCTTGGAGGGTCATTTGGATTCAGGAATTGAGTATTGCATGGATCGTGGGGATGCGCAAGGACTGCATAATTTACTCTATGTGAAAATACGTAATAAGTTATTGTGTGGAGCCGATATAAAGGAGTTTTTGAAACTGTGCGATAGGGCTCTAAAATTATTGCGGAATCCCACTGATGCTTATTACATGGCGAGAGTCCAGTCTATAAAATCAATTGGGTTGATGCTGGCCCAACCCGATGGGAAACACCCTAGTGGAGGGCTGGAAATATCGGACAGTTTGCTTAAAGATTCGGATTGTCGTTCCGCCATGGCCAGTCATCATATTTTAGTGGGGTGGGTTTATTGCCTTCAAAGAAACTATAAAGATGCCAGCGATTATTTCTTGGCCCATAAATCAGAATTGGAAATACAATTTTGTGAGCCCCAGTTCTTCAAATATCTCGCGTTGCAATCTGTTTGTGATTTGATGCTAATGAATCCAGGTGATGAATCTGTGTTGCAAAACATTAAATCCCGGCAGCAACGGCTGAAAAGTTTGGCCATGATTCAGCGAGATAATTTTGCAGCCGACCATCAATTGGTTGAACTGCTTTTGGCGTGTAGAACAGGAAAATTCACCCATATTTCCGAGAAAATTGAAGAGGCGCTTTGCTTCACGGAAAAAGTTGGGGCATTGGCCTCTCGGGCTATGCTGGCAGACGTACTTCACCAAGTTTTGCCGGAGCAAAAGTTCAGTTTCCTAAAAAGGGCCCTAAAGCATGAAGCAAGTACTACATTCAGGGAATGGGGTGTTTGTATTGATGATGGTACAAGTCCCATAGCAATAAAGACAGATGGCTCCGAAGTTATTTCCAAGGCCAACGGTTTCGATTTTCAAAGTCTGATCAAGGCAACACAGACTATTTCTGCTGAGGTCAATAAAAATCAGTTGGTCCAGAGCCTATTAAAAATAGTGATGGAGAATGCTGGTGCGGATAAGGGAGCCCTGGTTCTGCTCAAAGATACCAGTTTGGTCGTTTCCGCCTTTATTGATCTTAATGATCCTTTGACCAATTTATTTTCTGAGTGTGAACTCAACAACGCCATGGCCCTTCCCATGAACCTAATAGAACATGTTGCCTTAGGAAAAAAGGAATTGTGCATAGATGATTTAGCCGAATATAGCGAGCAAGCCCAAAACCCCTTACCGGATGCATCCGGATCCTTACTTCTTTTGCCACTTATTAAACAGAACGATCTTATAGGTGTGCTCTACATTGCAAATAGTCAAATGACGGGGATGTTTTCTCAAGGAGGATTGGAAGTCTTTAGGATTATTGCTTCCCAAGCCGCTATTTCCATTGCCAATTCCACCTTATATGAACAGGCCATAACGTTGAATAGGGAATTGGCGAGCTCGCAAAGGCAGTTGGCCAAGCTAAACCAGGCACTTGAAGGAAAAATCAAGGAACGCACACAGCATCTACGGCATGAAATAGAAATGCGGAAAGAAGCGGAACGGGATTTGATTTATGCCAAGAACGATGCAGACAATGCAAATCGCGCAAAATCTCAATTTCTTGCCAATATGAGCCACGAGATTAGAACACCACTCAATGCTATAGTAGGATTTGCACAGATTTTGGAAAAGCAAAGTAAGGCGTTGGATCTGACCTATTCGTTCCGGCGGTATCTCAACAATATTCATCAAAGTGCCGAATCACTTTCCGAAATAATCAGGGATATTTTGGATTTATCAAAGATAGAGGCTGGGAAGACAACACTGGTGTTGGAGAATATGGATTTGAGGCAGTTGTTCTATTCCGTATATCGTATTCAAAACAGTTTGGCAAAATCAAAAGGGGTCAGGGTTGTGCATACATTGGCCAAGGAAACACCCCGATATATACACTCTGATCGTGGTAAGATAAAGCAAATCCTTATGAATATTGTGGGGAATGCCGTTAAGTTCACACCGGAGTCCAATAGTGTTCGGCTTAGCCTCAATGTTCGGGACCAACTGTTGGTTTTTGAGGTCAAGGATGAAGGTATTGGTATACCAGCTTCAGACCTGGAACGGATATTTGAACCCTTTACACAATCCGATGCCGGAACGGATAGGAAATACGGAGGTACAGGACTTGGTCTTGCGATTACCAAAAGCTTGGTCGGAATCCTTGGTGGAAAACTCATGGTAAGTAGTGAGGAAGGTAGGGGAACTTGTTTTACCATAGAAATTCCGTTTGAAACTGCTGCACCACCACAATCAGAACATCCAGAAACACTATTGGCCAACTATCGTGTACCAGCCAATAGTAAGATTCTTGTAGTGGAAGACCACCCCATGAACCAAGAAATGATAAGAGCATTGTTTTCCGAACTGGGATCGGAGATTTATCTGGCAAGAAGTGGGTCTGAAGGTATTTCGATGGTAGAACGGTACTGTCCAGATATTGTATTTATGGATATCCACATGCCTGAAATAGATGGATATGAAACATTTGAAAAAATCCAGAAGTTGAACCCAAACCTTCCTGTGGTCGGATTGTCCGCTGATGCCTTTAAAGAACACCAAGAAGCAGCGTTAAAGGCAGGGTTCTCGGCATACCTTACCAAACCGATTCAGTTGACAAAGCTGGTTAGTGTCCTTCGACAGTTTTTACAGTTTCCCGTTACGGAAAACCCTAGGAAGCGTTCACTCAACAAACAACAGTCAAATCAAAAAAAGATGGCCCTACAGGCCATTAAAAGCCTGCCTATTTTTGAAACGGAGAAATTGGTGTCAGTAGCCGCTAGCTTAAGTGAAATATTACCTGCAACAGATTTGAGCAAATTGGAAGACGCTATATATGCTGGGGATGATGCAGCTTTGCAAGAATTTTTAACGAATTCATTGGATGGGTAAGGGAGGTGCAATTCTCATTGTAGATGATAACCGGCAAATACTGGAACTTGTAAACCATGTGCTTGTTGAAGAGGGGTATGAAATTTCGTTTGTGCCAAAAGGTCAATTTCTCTTTAAACGCCTTTCGAGCCAACCGTTCGATTTGGTGTTGTTGGATATCAATCTTCCTGACATCAGTGGCTTGGAACTGTTGCAACAGATTAGGTCTAACCCGGAATATAAAACACTTCCGGTTATCATGGTCAGTGGGGAAGAAGAAGATGAGACCTTGGCACGTTGTTTTAATCTAGGAGCGAATGATTACATAAAGAAACCCATTCATCATGAGATTTTAAAAGCAAGGGTGCAATCTGTGATTTCTGCGTCCAATTTTCATAAAAGTGAGCTAAAGCAACAAAAACAGGAAGCTCTTCGGGCGCGTATGAAAATGCTATCCTCCCAAATGAACCCCCATTTTATTTTCAACTCTCTTTCCTCCATTCAAGAATTTGTTCTGGCAAACCAAACTGATAAGGTGCTTGAATACCTATCAGAGTTTGCTGGTCTTATGCGACAAAATCTGGAAAATTCCATAATGTCCCATATTACCCTGGCCAATGAAATTGAATTTCTGAATACGTACCTTAAACTGGAAAAGATGCGATTTAACCATGTTTTCGACTATGAAGTAAGCATAAAAGTGGCAGCTCCGGAAACCATAATGATTCCTCCCATGTTGCTACAGCCTTATTTGGAAAATGCAATTATCCACGGACTTAGAACCGCTCCAAGGCGTGGAAAGCTTCTTTTGGAAATCAGGGAGACCGATATGTCTATTTATTGCATCATTAGAGATAATGGCGTGGGAAGAGCCCAAGTGTTGGAAATGCAGAGCAAAGAGCATCGTTCAGTTGCAATGTCCAATATTGAGGCCAGGCTTGCCTTATTGAATATGGAATCTGGACTTCAAGAGTTTTATGTTTCCATTGAAGATTTGCACGATAATGGCTTGCCATCAGGAACCCAAGTGACACTTTGCTTGCCCAATGACCTACATTAGGCGTTTGAGCAAAGCCTCTTTTTTTCTTACTGATACATCCACGTGGGAGCCATCCTTGAGAATAAGATAGCCGCCTTTGCCCTTGATATATTTGTCAACATGGCTGAGATTGACCATATGTGACTTATGTACCCTAAAGAAATTGCAAGATTCCAAAAGTGCCTCAAAATCGCCAAGAGGTTTGGAGACCATAATTACTTTTCCGTTATCCAGATGAAAATTGGAGTATACATGATTGGCCTCAACACGAAGCAAACGATTGGCCTCAACAAAATCTATTCCTTCCGAAGATCGCAATGCAATTTTGGTAAACCTTTTATCATGGAGCTGTATGTTTTCCTTAAGCACTTGGTATTCTTCGCCTCGGGGAGGAGCTTGCTTGGTCAATATTTTTTCGGCCCGGGCAACAGCTTGTTTTAGTTCTTGGATGTTTATTGGTTTTAAAAGATAATCCAAGGCAGCATATTTGATTGCATTGATCGCATATAGGTCATGGGCCGTGGTGAAGATGACCTCAAAAGGAGGGTCTTCAAAATGGTCGAACAGGGTAAATCCATTTCCTTCTGGCATTTCAATATCCAAGAACACCAAATGGGGCTTCACTTTATCGATTAGTGAAACCGCTTCCCTTACCGAATACGCATCTCCCAAAAGATCTACCGAAGGACAGAAGGTAGTGAGCATCTTTCCAAGAATATCATGGTGTCGTTGTTCATCGTCTACAAGAATTGAACGAATTTGGCTACTCATGGAAGAAATGTTAAAATTTACAAGCTAAATATAGAGGAATTTGAAGAAATATTTCTATTTTGTATTCACAATCAAGGAATTAAAAATGGGACTGGGAATAGGGAGTTTGGCACCTGATTTTAAGGCAACAACAACTGAAGGTGAGATAGGTTTCCATCAATGGCTCGGTGATTCATGGGGTCTTCTTTTTTCGCACCCAGAAGATTATACACCGGTGTGTACCACAGAACTGGGAGTGGTCGCGCAACTGGAGAAAGAGTTTTCCGGCAGGAACGTAAAAGCCATTGCCTTGAGTGTGGATGACCTTGAGTCCCATTTAGGCTGGAAAAAGGATATTGAGAAATCAATGAATGTATCGGTACGTTTTCCCATTATAGCCGATGCCGATGGGAAAATAGCCCGAAAATATGGGATGATCTATGATAATGTGGACGCCTCCAAAACAGTCCGCTCCGTTTTTGTTATCGGCCCCAACAAGGATATTCAGCTCCACCTTACCTATCCCATGTCCATAGGACGAAATTTTGATGAAATCCTACGGGTAATAGATGCACTTCAATTACATATGGAGCACCAGGTGTTTACGCCTGCTGATTGGAAACCAAAAGGGGATGTTATTGTTGATCCCAAAATGTCATCCGAAGAGGCAGATCATAAGTTTCCTGATCGTAGGGCACACGACCTTTCGTACTTGCAGTATACCAAAGACCCCAGTAAGAGTAGCTGAATTTTACGATTGTAATTACTTCAATTGGCCTATGGCACCCTAGGCTAACCTTGGGCACATCCGTATTTAGATGGTATGGATGATTTACCAGTTACCTTCTTTCCTTTTCAAGTTTACGCTCCCTTTTTCCCGGCACATCATTTCTAATAGCAAATTGAAAACATTTGGGCAACTTTCAAAAAAAATGGGTGCTGCTTTAGATTGAATTTTACGGTATACAAAACAAGTAATCAAAAAAAGTAAAACCATGAGTTCAACAGAAAGAGCAAATCAAGGAAAAGAAATTGCCCAACTTCCCGTAACGGGGTTTGACATTGATCGCAGTACTGCCATTGTCATTGTGGACCCACAGAACGATTTCTTACACCCAGATGGTGTGGCCTGGGGGGCAGTAGGGGCTAGTGTTGTGGAGAACAACACGGTAGAAAATATTGAAACCCTGTTTAGATTGGGTGCTGAAAACGGAATCCATGTTTTTGTATCTCCACATTATTATTATAAACATGATCATGAGTGGCAATTTGAAGGGACATTGGAACGTCTGATGCACAATATTGGCATGTTTGACCGAGGGGATCAATTAAACGTTGAAGGTTTTGAGGGGTCCGGTGCCGATTGGCTCGACATATACAAACCGTACATAAACAATACCGATAAGGTTACTGTTTGCAGTCCACATAAAGTTTATGGGCCAGAAAACAATGACCTTGTACTTCAATTAAGAAAACAGAAGGTAGACAAAGTTATTCTTGGGGGAATGTCTGGGAATTTGTGTGTAGAGTCCCACATGAGAGAGCTTTTGGAATGCGGGTTTGAAGTTGCTGTGGTAGGGGATGCTACCGGTTCGGCCAAGCTTCCAAATCTTGATGGGGACCAAGCGGCCCAGACCAACTATGTAATGATGGCCAGTGCTGTTTATACCACAGCCCAACTGGTAGGAATTTTAGAAGTTGATAAGGCAATGACCGAAGAATAATCCATGGGCACCACATGGATCAAGGATTTATAATTTGGATTTTTCCTTATCGCAATCACAGTAATCTTGATGAATAAATATCTAATTGGTTAAGGGGTGACCAATGTGTGGGCCATATTGTTGGAAATACAGTATTCCTTGTCCAAACTGTATGGAAATCAATAACAAAAGGCCATGGGCTTTGATAGAAAGAAGTCACCCCTTCATGATAAATAAAGGAGAATATGTTATCGGAAACAAACATTAACCGTATGCCGTTGATCTTCAAAAGTGAAGATGGCAAGAACTATTTTCAGTTCCACATTAATGGGCAAACGGCATCCCTTGAGTATCGAATGATAGGGGATCATTGGATTGATTTAAAGCGATTGGAAATTTCAAAATATCTGGATAAAGAGGAAGTGGGGAATGCCCTTCTTGACCGAGTTTTTGAGTATGCCCATAGGGCTGAGTATAAGATTGTTGCCAACTGTAATGAAGTACAGGTATTTCTTCTCAAGAATTCCAGATACCAAAAACTAGTGGTTACCAAAGAGCAGCCAACCTATTCTAGAATTGCTACAAATACAGTTGACTCCCAAAACAAGTATAAACATTTACCATGAAAAACGAAGAAACAAAAAATCAGCTCAACCCTAAATTATGGGGTGTAAAGTATAAAGAATATTTATGCGTTATGGCCAGGAAAAAACTTCCTTCCGATATGGTGGAAGACATTGTACAAGACACGTTTTTGGCAGCCTTACATGCTGCTCCAAGGTTTAAGGGGCGCTCCAGTGAACGAGTTTGGCTTACGGCCATTCTAAACAATAAGATTATGGACCACTATCGAAGCGTTTATTCCCAACAAGGAAAAGTATCCCATTTGGCCGTTAAGGTCGCTGATCATACCATCCCTGGTATTTGGGATTATGCAAAGGACCGCACAGAAAGCAATGATGCCATTACATTCCTATATGTTGATGAGCTACAAATGGTATTGCAATCAGGATTAAAGCTTCTGGGAAGCCGGGAACAGCAAGTACTGGATATGAAAATCAAAGGATTTAGTACAGAAGCCATTTGTGACACCCTGGATATCAACAAGATAAATGCCTGGGTCGCCCTAAGCCGCGCTCGTAAGAAAATCAAGGCTTATTTGGAGGAGAACTGGCATAACGTGGCTTAAAGCAATGCCTTATGCAAAGTTTATGGTTGAACATCCAGTTGGCCTTCTGTTGGTTGGGAATAAACTGTCTAGATACATATAAACGACTTCGATATCGCACACCCAAAAAAGAAATGAAACCAAAAAAAGATGAGTGAAAAAAAACTACCGTTGCCGCCGTTTACCTTGGAATCGGCAAAGATGAAAATCCAATTGGCAGAAGATGCATGGAACAGCCAGGATCCCATTAAGGTCTCTTTGGCCTATACAGAGAACAGTGAGTGGAGAAACCGCTCACAGTTCATTAAAGGACGAAAGGAGATTCAAGAGTTCTTGGCTGACAAATGGAAAACCGAGTTGGATTATAAGCTTAAAAAAACATATTGGGCGCATACGGATAACCGCATTGCTGTACGCTTTGAATATGAATACAGAGATCTTTCCGGACAATGGTATCGTGCTTACGGCAATGAGAATTGGGAATTCAATGACGATGGACTGATGCAAAAAAGATATGCAAGTATAAACGATTTGCCCATTTCTGAAGATGAAAGGCGGTTATAAGGTTAATGAGGTCAAGAAGAAGGAATTTATTCATCAGTACCATCCTAATCAAACTGCTTTACCACAAGTAATTTCAATCCTTAAATAAATTTAAAATCAAGTATTATGAAAACAACAGATCCAGTTAAAACTAAAAAAGACCTTTTTACTCTTTTTTGCTTGTTGTGTTTTGGAGCATCAACGCTTCTGGCACAATCCCACAGTTATAGTACCGATGATAGTATGATTGCACTCCAAGGCTATAGTCCGGTATCTTATGTAGACCAAGGAAAAGCAAGATTGGGGAAGAAGATGTACAAGGCAAGCCATGATGGATTGTCGTATTATTTTGCGAACAAAGACGAACTTGAAAAATTTAAGGGAAATCCTGAAAAGTATAAGGCCCAATACGGAGGTTGGTGCGCCTTTGCCGTGTCGTTGGGGGCAAAATTTCAGCCAGACCCCAATAGTTTTCGTATTGTTGATGGGAAGCTGTACTTGTTCACCGTTAATTTAGAGGGAGACTTTGTTAAGGTTTGGGAACAAGAGGGTAAGGAAAAGCATATTGGTCAAGCCGATAAGAATTGGTCCAGTATGGATAAATTTAAAAAGTTCATGCTTTGATTATTCTTAATTTATGGCGAAGCATTGTTTAATAGATAAAATTTAAAAAGGGGGCATTGCCCCCTTTTCTATTATAAATTCTTGGAATTTTGCATTCAGCGCCTTCGGTTTATTATTCCCAATCAGTATAGCCATCGGCACCAGGTGAATAAAGCTTGTCTGGATCCAATTGCACCAGTTCTTCTTTGTTTTTTAGTTTGTCTACCAAGTTTGGATTGGCAATAAAGGGCCTGCCGATATAGACCAAGCTATACCCATCGTTTAAAAGTTCTTCAGCTTTTTCTGCGGTATTCACATCTCCACCACCCAATAGTGCTCCGTTAAAGTTTTGTCCAATGGTTTTCCAGATTTTTGTTGCAAACTCTGGGGCTTCCATGGCGGCACGCTGGTCTGCTATATGGATGTACGCAATGTTCATTTTGGAGAGCTCTTGCGACAAATGGGTATACAACTCCACAATGTCCTCAAAATCCCCGGACATTCCATTTACTACCCCATAAGGAGAAAACCGTATACCTACCTTGTCCGCACCTATAGCTTCAACCACTTTTTTGGTGATTTCGAGAGTGAAGGTTGAACGCCCTTTGTAATCCCCACCATACCGATCTGTTCTAAGGTTGGTTTTGGGATCAAGGAACTGATCTAATAAATATCCGTTGGCACTATGAATTTCTATGCCGTCGGCACCTGCTTCAATAAGATTTTTTGCTGCTTTCACGTATTCCTCTTGTACCTGAAGAATATCATCATGTGACATTTCTTTAGGTATATCATGGGGTTGCATTCCTTTTTGGTCTGTGTACATTTCCATTTCGGTTAGTGGAACTATCGATGGGGCCAATGTCTCACTTCCCTCTGGTAAGTTGAGGGAGGAGGAAACCCTGCCGGTATGAAATAGTTGCACAAAGAAACGACCATCATTGGAATGTACTCCTTCAATAACGTTTTTCCAACCCTCAATCTGCTCGTCCGTGTAGGCTCCCGGAATTCGGGGATACCCGGTGCCATTGGGCGACACGGCGGTTGCTTCGGACAATATGAGTCCTGCTCCCGAACGTTGCGAGTAATATTCCTTCATAAGGTCGTTGGGGATGTTGTCAATTGCCCGGCTCCTGGTCATTGGCGCCATTACAATCCTATTTTTTAATTTTAATCCTGATAATGTTGTAGCTTCAAAAACTTTCATTTTTCTTCTTTTTAAATTATTCATTCATTTTACTTGGTATTACATAAAGGGTTTTGGTTCGGTGGTGTAAATTGTTATCGGTCCAACTTCCTAGATGCATATGATTTTAAGGGTTACCGTCTTCTTTGTTTTCTGCAAAAGCATTGAAAAGTTGAACTGTAGTTTTCTTTTTTTTCATTCTGGAAAATTGTTTACTTGTTGGTTTCATGGCCGAAACTATTCCGGTAGGGCAATACATTTTATGAAAGTGGATGTAACACCCTGTTCGTTGGCAAATCAACTAGGAGGGCAGTGATATATGACTTAAAACCTGTGAAGGTCTGTGTCTTCTACCTTGTGTCAGCGTGAAATATTGAAAAGGTTTTTCTCAAGGAAACCCAGAATTACCTCGTTGGGGATGTACTGCGCGTCCCTTGATTTTATCTTTTTACATGTCTTGGATAAGACGAATCATCTGATGGGTGAAGCCCCATTCATTATCGTACCAAGCCATGATTTTTAAAAGGTCACCATCCACAACACGGGTCATGTTTAAATCTACTATTGCCGCAAAAGGACTTCCAATGATGTCCGATGACACCAAGGGCTCATAGGTGGTGGAAATAACCTTTTGGTATCGTTCGGTGGCAGCTTCTTTTTGAAGAATTTCATTGATCTCTTCTGGAGTAACATTTCGTTGTGTTACGAATGTCATATCCGAAATTGACCCTGCTTTTACAGGTACGCGAACGGCTACGCCATCAAATTTCCCTACGAATTCAGGTAGTGCTTTGGTAGTGGCAATGGCAGCACCAGTGCTGGTTGGTACCAGATTCTCCGCAGCAGCCCTACCCATGCGAAGGTTCTTGGGAGATGCACTGTCCATAAGGTTTTGTGAAGCAGTATAAGCATGGATTGTGGTCATTATGGCCTTGTTGATTCCTACATTACGTCCCAGAATTTCAACGATGGGACTAATGTTATTGGTAGTACAACTGGCACACGAGAAAATAGTAGAGTCATTATTTGGGGAATTTACCCCATGAACTACTGTTGGGGAATCTACACTCTTTGTTGGGGCTGAGATTATTACTGATTTGGCCCCTGCCTTTATATGTTTGTTGGCATCTTCGGTTTGGGTAAAAATACCCGTACTTTCAATCACAATGTCTACATCAAGGTCTTTCCATGGTAGTTTTTGCGGATCTCTCTCCTGAAAGTATTGGATTTGGTTTCCTCCAACGGTAATGGTGTCTTCGGTATGGGTAACCTCTTTTGTATATGGCCCGTAGGTGGAATCATAACGCATTAAATAGGCCAGGTTTGATAGGGGTAAAATATCATTTACGGCCACAAGATTCAGGTTCGGGGTATCCAAAATAACTTTTAGTGAAGCTCGTCCTATGCGCCCCATTCCATTGATTGCAATTCTTTTCATTTTAATGTATTTATTTCATTTTCCAGTTCAATGATTCGCTCTTTGAGCGGAACCATCATTTGCTCGATTTCGTCAAGGGTATATCTTTCCACAATATGTTGGGGGCAGTTAACGTCTATTGCATGTATGGTAAAAATAAAGGCCCGTTCAACCTTTGCAGTATATCCAGAAACAGCAAGTGAATTCATCAGTTCTGTGTCATCATATTCAACCGTTGCCTCACCCCAGATTTTTACCCGGGTCTTGGATGGATAATCCATCAAAAACAAGAATGCTTTGGGGTTCTCGGCCAGATTGCCAGCGCTTATATATTGTTGGTTTCCCGAAAAATCTGCAAAGGCAAGTGTTTTCGTATCAAGTACTTTCAAAAAACCGGGTGCTCCGCCACGATGCTGGATATAAGGTTGTCCCTCTTTTGTGGAAGTAGCCATGTAGAAGGAATCCCGATGACTTATAAAATCAATTAATGGAGGTGTAAGTGCATCCAGCCAACCTCTTCCGTTTTCCATCTTTTCATAACTTCTTCTGGAACCATATTGTTGTTGTAATGCCTTAACGGATGGAGTAAAGGCTATATCTGATATGAAGTTCAAGACATGTTCCTTATTTTTCATGCTATGGGTTTTTCTAGAAACTGTTTCCTATACCCTTAGTATGGTTTTTGGATAATACCTGACATTGCCTCAATGCATAATTAAAATGAAAGTCTGTTGAAATGAGCCTTAACTTCTAAAATCATCATCTTTCAGGAACGTTAACGGCATCCTTTTCTCATGAAAAGTTGGAGAATTAGTTTTGTGAAAAGGGATTAGTATACCATAATGCCCGACAGAACTAAGATTTGGAACCGTCATTTTTTTTGATGTAAATATTGCTCACACCTTTGGAAAATTCAGAATCGCGCCAACTTGCAAAAAAGAGAAACTGATGGTCTTTGGTAAATGTTGCACTATCTTCATAAGATGCGCTATTGATAGGTTCGTTCATTAATTTTGGGGCTTGCCAACTTCCTTCAGAAAAATTGGAAACGTATATGTCATCGCCCCCAAAACCATTAGTTCTTATCGAACTGAAGTATAACGACATACCGTTCTCGCTTATATAACTGGGCCATTCGCCACTATCAACGTGGTTAATGGGAGATTTTAACTTTTGGATGTTCAAAAATGAGCCGCTGATATAGTCGGCAGTATAAATGTCCCATGTGCCATCTCTATCGGATGAAAAAAAGGCTTTTCCATTAGAGT
>JAUICT010000356.1 GCA_030429325.1 Bacteroidia bacterium | reverse complement strand
AGAAATGGATTGGGCCAAGGCCAATGAGGAGCAAATGTGGAAGTATTTTGTGGAGCGCGAACTGCTTTACAGTACCGATTCCCAATTGGACAGAAAATTTTTGGACCCGGCACCCTTTTCCAAATTCGGTCTGGAGCTGGACAATGAGTCCCCAGGTCGTTTGGGGCGGTATATGGGATGGCAAATCGTGAGAGCGTTTATGGAGAGGAACCCCGTTGGTCTGCAACAACTTTTGGATATGCCGGCCGATGAAATATTGAAAAAATCAAATTACAAACCCAGAAAATAAATGGCAGTAGAACATACTTCGGAAATAAAATTGACGGTAGGATTGGATGAGAACAGGGTTCCCGAGGAGCTCAGATGGTCGGCGCAGGACGGCGGTGTTGAAAATGAGGAGGCCAAGGCCATGATGTTGTCTGTTTGGGACAGTAAAAACAAAGAGTCCTTGAAGATTGACCTTTGGACCAAGGATATGCCAGTGGATGAAATGAAACTGTTTTTCCATCAAACCTTGATGACCATGGCAGATACCTTTATGAAAGCTACGCAAGATGAAAAAATGACGGCGACCATGAAAGATTTTTGCGATTACTTCGCTGAAAAAATGGAGCTGAAATAAGCACTATTCATCCAAAGCTTGATCATACCGGTTAAATTTTGATTTTTCTTCGCCTCGAAGTTCTAGATGGCGCTCAACTTTGTCTTTTGTTGGCCTTTGGAGAAAAAGATAAAAAATCAAAAAAGTGGCAATGATCAAGTAAACAAGGTTTTGGGTGTTGTGGAAAATCACGATGCCGAACAAGGCAGGGCCTTCCAAAATGGCATATTTAATAATGCTGGCGGTTTGAAACCGGGCCAATTTTTGGCGCAGATCAAGGTCTTTCGGAATGCTGCCAATCATTTTCTTGAAAATAAAACCTCCCAGAAAAACACTAGTAATGGCAATAACTGGAATGATGGCCAGAAACACATCTCCCGAATCTGAAAAATCCAAACGGGGATTTTGCATCTGGGTGTAAAAGAAGATGCCTAAAACTACTGGGCCGGCCATGATGCCCATGTGCAAAAAAGATAAAGTCTTGATAAAGCTATTGGGGGTGATAGGAGTGGTGGCGTTTTTCATAACTTGGTTTGTTGTATAAAGAAACACAAAATATCGACAAATGTGAAGACCTGGGGTTTTTCAGGAGCGTTCAGATGTAAAACATAAAAACAAAATGCCACGACTTTTGTTTGTCTACAATGCCGATTCAGGCACCCGAAATGCCATTTTGGACAGCATGCATAAAGTGTTCAGTCCGTCAACATATGCATGCAACCTCTGCGACATCACCTATGGCTTGGTTTCAGAGAATAGGGTCTGGAAAAAATTCCGAAAGGAGAGAGGTGGGCAACTGGAGTTTTTGCACAGGGATGAGTTCAAAAAGCAGTATGCCAGTAAGTTTGGAGCCAAATTCACGTTTCCCATTGTCTTGTTGGAAACCCATATGGATTTAGAAGTATTCATTACTACGGATGAACTTAACCAACTCCAAACGGTAGATGAGTTGATTGCTTTGGTGGAGCAACGTATAAAAAACGCCCCTTTAAAGGGGCGCAGTTAAGTAGTCTTGTGGATTTATCCTATGGATTCAAGCGCCATGGGGACTTCCATCAATAGTACCCTGCTATCCGTAAGGGCGGTAAGGTCAAAAGAATCGGTTTCCCATAGACCATAGCCATCCCGTTTTTCCAATAGCTGTCCGTTGATTTCCACTTCACCTTCCAAAACAAAGACATAAACACCATTGCCTTTCTTTTTTAAGGGATAGGTGTCTGAGGCATTGGGTTCAAATTTGCCCAAATGGAACCAAGCATCTTGGTGTGCCCAAACGCCCTCATCCTCGGGGTTGGGAGAAAGCACTTGATAGAAAGCATTCTCTTTGGCAATATCCCGAATGGAAATTTGGTCGTACCGGGGTTCCACATTTCGCTGGTTGGGGAATAGCCAAATTTGAAGAAACTTCACCTCCCTGTCCTTATTCTTATTGTATTCGCTATGGAAGATACCGGTCCCGGCACTCATTACCTGTACATCGCCCTCTTTTATGGTAGTGGTGTTTCCCATACTGTCCTTGTGTTCCAAGTCGCCTTCCAAAGGAATGGAAATGATTTCCATATTGTCATGGGGGTGGGTGCCGAAGCCCTTTCCGGGCGCAACCTGGTCATCGTTCAGGACGCGGAGTGCCCCAAAATGCATCCGTTCTGGATTTTGGTAGCTTGCAAAACTAAAAGTATGATGACTGTTGAGCCAGCCGTGGTCGGCATGGCCTCTTGTGGCTGCTTTGTGCAATACGGTTTTCATGCTATTAACCTTCTTGATTTATTAATACTCAGTTATCGATAATACGTCGTAAAAGGCAAAGTTGACTTACAGAACTTGCTATAAGGGAATGGACGGAAACGGCTAAGAATTGTTGCTGAAAAAATCCTGGTTGATTTTATCAATGAACCCCAACAAATCCTCACGTCCCATACGATTGGAAGATGAAGTGGTAAAATGCGGGGGGACTTCCTCCCATGCGCTATCCAGTAGCTTTTGAAGATAGGCATTGGCCTGTTTCTCTATTACGTTGGGCTTGAGCTTGTCCGCTTTGGTGAAAATTATGGCAAAGGGAATTTGGTTGGTCCCCAGCCATTCCATAAACTCAAGGTCAATGGGTTGGGGGTCATGCCGAATGTCCACCAATACAAAACCGCAGACCAGTTGCTTTCTTTTCTGAAAATACTCGGTAATATACTTTTGAAAGGTCTTCTTGTCTTTTTTGGAGACCCTTGCATAGCCATATCCGGGCAAATCCACCAAAAACCAATTGTTGTTGATCTTAAAGTGGTTGATAAGTTGGGTTTTTCCGGGTTTTCCGGAAGTTTTGGCCAAACCTCTGCGGTCTACCAACATGTTGATCAAGGACGATTTTCCAACATTGGAGCGTCCAATAAAAGCATATTCGGGCAACGGTTCATTGGGGCACTTGGCCACACTGGAGTTGCTCATGATAAATTCCGCAGAAGTGATTTTCATGCTTAGAAGTTACGCTTTTTCAACCAAGCCTCAAGAATGCGGTTAAAGTCCTCTGGATGCTCCATCATGGGCGCATGCCCACATTTTTCAATCCAAAACAGGTCGGAGTCGGGTAGCAGCTCGTGGAATTCCTTGGCAACGTTGGGAGGGGTTACCGTATCGTTTTCCCCCCAAATGATACAAGTCGGGGTATCCATATGGGGAAGGTCCTTGGACATGTTGTGTCGGATGGCACTTTTGGCAATGGCCAAGGTCTTTACCAACTTCATACGGTCGTTTACCGTGGCAAACACTTCATCCACAATTTCCTTGGTAGCAACTTCAGGGTCATAGAAG
>JAUICT010000355.1 GCA_030429325.1 Bacteroidia bacterium | reverse complement strand
TGCCAAGGCCTATGGGGAACCCTATGTGAATTATGCCACCAAGGTAATGCTAAGGGAAAAGAAGGTGAAAGACTTTACGTTTGAACCAAAATTGGAAGGATATGCGATAAAACAACCAGTCTTCTCTTTTAACAAGTTCCCCAATGTGAATAAAAATTTAGGGCCAGAAATGAAGAGTACAGGGGAGAGTATTTTGTTTATAGACAGTCTAAAAGATGATGAGTTCTATAATCTATACTCACGCCGAAAAATGTATTTGAGTAAATAATTTGTATGTTTTCTGAAATTTTGTCGAGAATTCCATAGCATTAATGGGATTCCACACCTGATTGTGCAATTTATTTGGTAAATAGCGTTATTAAATAAGATTTGAAAGGTGACCAAGGAAATTTTGGAATGCCATTGTTTCCTTGGAACCTTATGCTTTTAGTACAGATTTATGCATTTACTAGACAGAGTTGGTCATCGGCTAAACAATCTGGCCCTCACATCATATATAAATATTTTAAAGTTCTTTGATGGGTCAAAGGAGAAGAAAGTCCTTTTTTCCGAGGTGTGTGATTGGAAAGATGAAATCAAAAAAGGATTTCGAGGCACCAAAATCCAGGCTTTTTTCAAGAACTTGGAAACCGAGGACTTCAGTGGTTATGATTTGGTAGTTCCCTTGACCATTGCTGATTTGACAAGCAATACAATAGCTGAAAAGATGCGCACAGTACCATCAATACTGCCATATCCAAGTATTGAAGCTGTAAGGTTGTTTGATAATAAGCATCTGTTCAATGAGAAATTGATAAGTACTGGTTTTGGAAAGTATATCCCTGATGTTGGTGAGATAGAAGGTTACCCATATATCCTAAAAAAGAAAAAGGATAAATGGGGCGCTAATACTTTTCTGATCACTGATGAGACACTGGAAAAGAAGCATTTGGATAAAATAAACTCCGATGAGTTCTTTGTTCAGGAGATTATTACAGGTAGATATGAGCATGCCGCGCACATTGTAATTAAAAACAAGAAGATTGAGAAGGCCTTGACTTTTAAATACATTTTTGATGATCGAACCGGGATCAAGGGAAAAGACCCACATATTAGAAATGTAGATAGAAACCGCTATTTAAAGATTTTTGAGGAAATTCTCAATGCTACTGGGTTTGAAGGTCTCTGCTGTGTCAATTACAAGATTAAAAATGGCATCCCCTATATCATAGAGATCAATCCAAGGTTTGGGGGTAGCTTGGCACCCCATTTTTATTTGTTCATTAGAGGAAAGATTTGATATCCTCCATATCACTCCAATAGTTCAAAAGAATTGGAGATTGTTTCAAAAGTGGCCCTATGTTCTTCTTTCTTGGAGGAGGTGGTCCAACACATGACCAGATACACTTTCTGTTTTCCCTCCACAAAGGTTAAAAAGTAAGAAAGAGTCTCCTTAATACCATTCACTTCGGCATCAATTTCTACTTGGCTAGCTTCAAGATTGTTGATTCTTGTCGATGTAGCTTCAGTTTGCTTCAGGATACGAATTCTTTCCGCCAAAAGCTGTAATTGGGTCTCCCTATAGTTTTCAATAAAAGATTTATCGCTATTGTACAGGTCAAGCTTCTTGAATGTGTCAATATAAGCTCCTTTTTGCTCATCAATGACAATGGTATAGACTTCTTGATGGATATTCTGGTACTGTAGGGAAGCATCGGCGTTGAGTCCAGTAGTTTTACCCAAATCCTTGGGGATTAAAATCTGGAACTCATTTTTAACATTGACCATATTGAAATCCTCAATCTTTGGGATTGTGCCCGTTTTCTTGGTTTTGGAATCAATACAAGAATTGAGTGTGGCAATGGTCGATACGAGGAATAAAAGTAACGGAAAATTTTTCATACAGCAGAAATGGAATGAACATGACGAATATAAGCTATAACCCCAGGAATCTATAATGAAAAAGGCTCCTATTGGAGCCTTTTCAAAAAATTGGATCTAATTTAATTTCCCAAAGGCTTGCGCGTACTTATTGCAATGCGGTTCCAAGCATTAATAGTTACAACGGCCATGATAATTTGGGAAAGGTATTTCTCATCAAAACATTCAGTGGCTTTGTCATAGGTTTCTTGGGTAAGTCCATTTTTATGGATCATGGTGACTTCTTCAGTAATTTTTAGAACGATTTTTTCCTCCTCGGTGAATAAGTCCGTATCCCACCAAGCATCCAAAAGAAACAATCTTTTAGGGTCTTCACCCATTTTTAAGGCTTCTTGGGTATGCATATTGATGCAAAAAGCACAGCCGTTCACTTGTGAAGCCCTTATTTTGATAAGTTCATAGTGGGTCTTGCTCAATTCTCCTTGTTTCATATACGCTTCAAGACCGAACATTGCCTCGAACGCCAAAGGTTGCACTTCGTCAATTTGAATTCTTTGCTGCATTTGTACCATTTTTTAAATTTTATGCTAAGGTACCCAGCCCCATTCCCAAAAAACTTAAACGGGTTTAAGAACGTATTGTAGAAATGCTTGGTAAACGTATGTGGCTGTAAACGAAAACTTTAATTTGTAATAACATCATTCTTTGCCCCTATACTTCTCAAACCACGCCAATACACTGGCTATTTTGGCAATCAAGTTGCTCGGTTTGTTGGCAATCCCGTGTGATGCTCCAGGAATTCGAACCATGGCGGTTTCTACATTTTGTAGTTTTAAGGCAGCATAGAACTGTTCGGATTCCGCAATTGGGGTTCTGTAATCCTCTTCCCCGGTCATGAGCATGGTTGGTGTGGTTACATTGCCCACATAGGTGAGGGGAGAACGTCTCATATAATTTTCAGGATCCTCCCAAGGTTTTTTGCCAAACCAATATTTGGAGAAGAACTGTACGCCATCGGCATAAAGGACAAAACTGTACCAATTGATAACCGGTTTGGCTACTACGGCCGCTTTAAAACGGTCTGTTTTGCCCACAATCCAAGCTGTGAGCACCCCACCGCCACTACCACCAGTGACAAAAAGGTTGTCTTGGTCCACAAAACCTTTGGCCAACAAGGCATCCACGCCAGACATGAGGTCGTCATAATCATGGTTGGGATAGTCATGATGGATAAGATTTCCAAATTCCTCCCCATAGCTGGTACTCCCCCTGGGATTGGTGTACAGCACCACATAACCTGCCGCGGCATAGGCTTGGATTTCCGCAGAATACACAAATCCGTAGCTGGTAAAGGGCCCTCCGTGAATCTCTAAAATCATGGGGTATTTTTTGGACGGATCAAAATTTGGGGGCGTTACTACCCAGCCCTGTATTTTACGTTGATCATAAGAAGACTCCCACCACAACTCTTCTACCTTGCCTAATTTTTTGAAGGAAAAGAGGTCATCATTGAGAGCGGTCAAACGTTTGCTGCTACCTTTGGAATCCACTACTG
>JAUICT010000354.1 GCA_030429325.1 Bacteroidia bacterium | reverse complement strand
ATTGAAACCGTACCCCAAAATCCGAGTTTCCCAGACTTGGATGAAACCACCCAATTGCTTTGGGAACAAAAAACACAATACCAACGAAAAGACGAAATCAGTGCCGAAGACTTTTATGAACGGGCCGGTATTTGGGCCGAATTCGGAAAAATTGTTTGCATTTCGGTTGGGTATTTTGTCATCAAGGGAGAGACCAGGAGCTTTAGGGTTACTTCATTTCATGGGGAGGAAAGCCAAATCTTAAAACAGTTCAAGCAATTACTGAAAGACCATTTTAGCCAAGCAAAACATTTGTTGTGTGCCCACAACGGCAAGGAGTTCGACTTTCCCTATATTGCCCGCCGCATGGTCATCAACAGCATTAACCTGCCCTATAAGTTGGACCTTTTCGGTAAAAAACCTTGGGAAGTGCCCCATCTGGATACCATGGAGCTCTGGAAATTTGGGGACTATAAACACTACACCTCCCTAAAATTACTGGCCCATATTCTCGGGATTCCGTCTCCTAAAGAGGACATGGATGGCAGTATGGTGAAAGATGTCTACTATAAGGACAAGGATATTGATAGGATCATCTCCTATTGCGAATTGGATGTGGTGACCACGGCCCAAGTATTTCTGAGGTTACGGAACGAGGAGTTGCTTTCCGAGGATGAAATCAAGAAGGTCTAATGATAAGTATGTTTTGTTCAGATATCAGACGTGTGATGTCAGAATATTAGCCCTCGGTACAAATCATATCACTTTATAATACTCCATTTCCATTCTGAGTGGCGCTATGAATCCCTTAAAATTGGATTTTTTGTGTTTTAGAAAAGTATGATGGGCACTAGAAAGAACTTTATGACCCATTTTGCTCTTCTTGTCTTGAACTCTATTAAATTTTGAGTGAAGATGTCCATAGACATTAATTTTTGTAAAATTTGGTACTTCTGATACCGGCATAATCCTGTACCAGCAAAACATATAGACCGGAAGCCAGTGCAGAAACATTTATAGACCCCGTAATCTTTCCGCTATCTATAATGTTCCCAGAGGTAGTAACTACAGAGTACTCGGCATCAGGGGACAGTTCTGATTTAAGGGTCAAATAATCTACAGCAGGATTGGGGTAGACCTGTACTTGAAAATCTTGGGCATAAGTAAAAGGTTCATAAACCATGGCCTCGGTATCCTCACCTTTGAATTCGAACTGAAAGAGCTCCGAAAATTCCGAAACCGCATTCTCAGTACAGATGGAACGGATTCGGGATTCATAAACCGTTCCAACCTCCAGATTAGAAAGCTCAAATTGATTGTCCCAAAGAAGTTCAGTAGTCCATTCATCCTTATCAATGGCCTTGTATTGCACTTCAAAAAGAGTTTCATTGGCATTGGACCATGAGATGGTCGAACTTGTATCCGTTGATGAAATCAATTCCAAATCAGATGGCGTTTCAATGGAACACTGGGAAACCTGCGCCCCAGAAACAATCAATGAGAAATCTTGGAACCCATTGGTCAAATTACCCTTATGGGTAACCGTAATGGTATACTGTCCTTTGGCGTTCCCAATTTCAATTCGTTCATAGGGGTCTACTTTATTATCCCCCTGTGTAGCCGCGTTGTTGGCTTTGGCAGGATTCAATTTCCAAGGATAGTAGGTTTCCCCAGATTTGGTGATTCTGATGTCCAAATCGTTGGTAAGGGCAGCGGTCGTATTGTTCAACTCCCCCCTATTGATGTAATTTCCCTCGGGGTCGGTCCAAGAAATGGAAGCCATCAATGGTTCCGTCCCATTGGCCATAACCGTAATGGAAAAGGTTTCCCCATTGGCCAGGCTTTCTTCATTGATCAAGGTGGTAAATTCTTTGTTCTGTAACACTTCGGCAGCAGTCTTGGCGTTCATCACTCCCCAGCCCATTTTGTAATCGGGACCTTGGGCATTTACATCATCCGCAGTATGCAAGGCAAGACCTTTTAGGGTTGCTGCCTTCATGTAAGAGCCATAGAGTTCTTCGTGGTATTGCTGTAACAACAAAAGAGATCCAGTAACCCCTGGCGCCGCCATGGAAGTCCCGGCAGAAAGTTGGTAACTGGAATTGGTTTCGGAACTGGTGGTTAGGATATTAGATCCGTCCCCGGCCAAATCTGGCTTTATACGTCCATCATCAACAGGGCCAAAGCTGCTGTACCCAGCAACTGTAGCATTCTTCAACTCCCCTTTGCTGCCAATTTCAGTATTGGCGCCCGCAATGGTAAGTCCGTTTTTGGCTACGGTGAATCCGAGCAGAAGATCAAACCCATCTGCCGTTTTACCAAAGTTTGGGGAAGCGTTGTCGTAGGATTTCTGATTGTTTCCCGCAGCGGTTACCATTAAATAGTAAGGTGCGTTGTACATGATTCGGTCCCAATCTTGGGTCACTTTAATATAAGACCCAAAGTACCAATCCGGCACTCGGTCCGAAAGTATTCCATAGGAATGATTACTAAGCAACAGACCATTGGCTGCCGCTTCTGCCACTTCAATTTTGTCACGGGTCCAATCGTGGGTCATGGCCTGTGCACCATAGGCCACTCCTTTGGCGCTGGGCTCTACCCCAGATGCAATAAGGTTTCCTGTCACCAAAGTGGCATGTAAGCTTACTTCATCTGTATTGTCTGCATTAAGTGCGCGAGAATCAAACTCTTGATGGCTGGTCAATGCCACACCAGCATCCCAAACCCCAACTTGCATTCCAGTACCGTTCAACCCAAGATTCATAAGCCCATCGGCATAGAGAGTATATGCTCTTGCGGTCTTGGTCGATGGATCACTCAAAGTAGTATAGTAAAGAGGCGTGCCGTCAGAACCTATATCCTTAAGTGCTATCTGTCCACCATTGGCCGATTTTTCAGATTTTTTAAATCCTTTATTGGATTGAAGAAGTTGGTTTATTTTCAAGGTCTTGGACTGATGATCCTGTTCCATTTCGGAAATCAACGTTGCCATCTTTCCTTGGTTGTATGTAGTTTTGATCTGTTCCTTTGCTTTTTTGGATTGCCCCATTACAATAGAAACACCTAGAAGGGAAAATATGAAGGGGAGAAGAATTCCTGTCGCCCGAATAGGTTTTTTGTAGTCCATGTTGAAGTTTAGGTAAGATTTGGACTACGAATATATTATTGACAGTCAATAGCATCGACAAAAACCACAGTTTTTTCGATGAAATGCACACTCCTTTTCTCAAAGATGTTGTAAAAATTAACTTTTGCGTTGTGTAGTATTTTTCTTAGTGTTACTATAAGTTTTCCTCCAGCACCACATACACGGGAAAATGGTCACTGTACCCTCCTAGGTATTTCTCCCCTGCATAGGTCCTAAATGGGTTTCCCTTGTACTTCCCTTTCCACTCCTTAAGAAACTTTGGAGCAAATACTTCAGCCTTTACAAAACTA
>JAUICT010000353.1 GCA_030429325.1 Bacteroidia bacterium | reverse complement strand
TTGGGTGAACACTCCAAAAGAGCTTTCGTTGGAACGTGAAGTTCGAAATTATGAGCTTCAATATGAAATTTTAGGTAAGAAAATGGAACAGATGGAACAGGTTCTTGCCAATATTGAAGATCGCGACAACAATATCTACCGCTTGTATTTTGAAGCCAATCCTATCCCAGAAGAGCAACGTAGAGCTGGTTTTGGTGGGGTAAACCGATACAAATCCTTAGAAGGCTTCAACAACTCCGAAATTATTATAAATGCTACAAAGCGGTTGGACATCATCCAAAAACAGATGGTAATCCAATCCAAGTCGTTGGATGAAATTGCCAAATTGGCCGAGGAGAAAGAGAAATTATTGGCAGCCATCCCAGCCATCCAGCCTGTGAGCAACGAAAATCTAACCCGAATGGCCTCTGGTTATGGTTGGCGTTCCGACCCCTTTACCAAAGCCCGTAAAATGCATTGGGGTATGGATTTTACAGCACCCCGAGGCACACCTATTTATGCCTCAGGAGATGGAAAAGTCACTCGGGCGGACAATAGATCTTCTGGATATGGAAAGCATATCAGAATAGATCATGGATATGGTTACCTGTCCTTATATGCGCACTTGAGCAAGTACAACGTAACCGTGGGGCAAAAAGTAAAGCGGGGAGATCTCATTGGTTTTGTAGGAAACACAGGGCGGTCCGAAGCACCTCACCTACACTATGAGGTTTTTAAGGATGATGAGCGCATCAATCCCATTAACTTCTACTATGGAAGTTTAACAGCGGAAGAGTTTGAGAATATGCTCAAGTTTGCCAACCAAGAGAACCAATCCCTGGATTAATGCACGTAGAACTTCCCGAAAAAAGATACTATGGCATTGGCGAAGTGGCCAAGGCATTTGGAGTGAACACCTCCCTTATCCGCTTTTGGGAGAAAGAGTTTGATGTACTTCAACCCAAAAAAAATGCCAAGGGCAACCGTAAGTTCACTCCACAGGACGTCCATAATCTGCAACTGATCTATCATCTGGTCAAGGAGCGTGGTTTTACCCTGGAGGGTGCCAAAATCCATTTAAAGGAAGAGAAGCAAAAGACACTTTCCACCTTTGAGGTCATCCAAAAGTTGCAAAAGGTAAAGGCCGAGCTCATAAAAATCAAAGAACAACTATAACACTAAACCATAGAAAATGAAAAAAGGTATCATCGCCATTATCATCCTAATTGTATTGGGGGTAATCTTAGGGGGTTGGTATATCCGTACCAATAATATGCTGGTCGATATGAAGGGACAGGCCACAAAACAATGGGCCAATGTGGAAAGCTCCTATCAACGAAGAAGCGACCTTATTGGCAACTTGGTAAAAACGGTTCAGGGTGCTGCGGACTTTGAACGCGAAACCCTTACCGAGGTAATAGAGGCCAGGGCCAAGGCCACATCGACCACCATAGATGCCAATAACCTTACTGCAGAACAATTGGCTGAGTTCCAACAGGCGCAAACCGGCTTATCCTCTGCCTTGTCCCGACTTTTGGTGACCGTGGAACGCTATCCGGAACTCAAAGCCAATCAAAACTTTTTGGAGTTGCAGTCCCAACTTGAGGGCACAGAGAACAGGATCAATGTGGAACGGAACCGATTCAATGATCTGGCTGGGGAATACAATATCAGAATCAAGCAAATTCCCACCAATATTATAGCTAGTTTGGCCAATTTTGATGAAATGGCCTTGTTCGCTTCCAATCCTGGTGCCGAAAATGCTCCGGATGTCAACTTCGATTTTGAATAGACATGTCGCACGTAGAGGAATTTTTAACGGCAGAGGAAGAACAAGAAATCATCAATGCCATCATTGCAGCCGAGAAAAACACCTCTGGTGAAGTCCGTGTACACATTGAAGCTACTTCCAAAATAGACCATTTCAGTAGGGCCCAACAGCTATTCCATTTTTTGAAAATGGACAATACCAAGGAGGCCAATGGGGTACTCATTTATGTGGCCGTGGACGACAAAAAATTTGTCATCTATGGCGATAAAGGCATTGACCGAGCCGTACCGAAAGGGTTTTGGGACAGTACCAAGGACATTATGGCTTCGCACTTTAAAAACGGAAACTTTAAGCAAGGTATTGTTGAAGGGGTGCTCATGGCGGGAAAAGAACTGGAAGCCCATTTTCCATGGGACCATAACGACACGAATGAATTGAGCGATGCCATATCCAAAGGGTAGCCTTCTTATACTTGCCTGTTTAAGTTTTTCCCTATCATGGGGGCAATTTACGATACCCGAAAAACCCCAAAAGCAGACCAGCGTCTATGATTATGTAAATCTACTCTCTTCATCCCAAAGTCAAGCTTTGGAGCAAAAGCTTATCCGATATTCGGACAGTACTTCCACACAAATTGTCATTGCCATAATCAGTTCCACAGAAGGGGAAAACATCAATTTTTTGGGAGCACAATGGGGACAAAAATGGGGCATAGGACAAGCGGATAAGGACAATGGCGTTTTGGTGCTTTTGGCAAGGGACGACAGAAGGATTGCCATTAACACCGGATATGGTGTGGAAGGCTCCTTGACTGATTTTATGTCGAAACGCATTATAGAGACCGTTATCATCCCTGAATTTAAGCGAGGAGATTACTATGGTGGATTGGATAAAGGAGCGGATGCCATCTTCCAGGTCCTCAACGGAGAGTTTACGGAAGACCGAACCTTTGGAAACAACCCAGGGTTTCCTTTCAAGGCCCTGTTCCCTTTTATTATTTTCATCGTTATCCTAATTATCCTTTGGAGCCGAAAGAACAACAATGGTAGAGGTGGTGGACGTCGGGGCAGCGGTCTCGATATCTGGGACATGATCATCCTCAGCAATATGGGCCGTAGTTCCAGTTCCTCCGGAGGTTTTGGGAGCAGCGGCGGATTCGGTGGTGGCGGTTTTAGTGGCGGCTTTGGAAGTGGCGGCTTCGGCGGCGGTGGTGCCTCTGGAGGTTGGTAAGCTTGCTATCTAATCTACTTTTCTGTAAAATATCTTATTTACAATTTTCCATTCCCCATCAATCTTCAGCAGATTCATGAAATCGATAAAGGTAAATGTGGAATATTCAATTTCCAATCTTGCGTTGGCCGCATCCCCTGCAATGGTGATATCTGCAATTCTCGTTTGTCTGTCCTGTTTCGGTCCTGGTTTCATTCCTTTTCCAAAGAATTCAATGGCATTTACCTCAGTATACCCCTCTTTACCAATGAACTTCATCGTGGCAGTTTCGTGAAAAGCCTTTTTTAAGGTTTCAAAATCGTTATTGGTCCCTCCGTCCAGATAATAATTTACGGTTTGCTCTACCAATTGATAGTCTGACTGGGCCTGAAGTGTCCCAAAACTGATCATTGCCAAAAAGAATACACTTAATTTTTGAATCATGATGTTGTTTTTTGA
>JAUICT010000352.1 GCA_030429325.1 Bacteroidia bacterium | reverse complement strand
TTAGGAAGGGGTCATCCTCTTCCCTATAATTTTCTTTTTCCCAATCGTATTTTTTTTCAATGGGAAGCCGGACCCTTATAGCCAATGCCAAGATAAATCCAGTAAGAAACCCGGCCAAATGTCCTTCCCAAGAAATATTCTCTTTTACTGGAAAAATATACCAAATCATACTCCCGTAGATGAATACCACCACCAACGAAAGGGCCACCAACCTAAAATGCTTGGCTAAAATACCCTTAAAAAAAATGAAACTTGCCAATACATAAATAAGCCCACTGGCACCAATATGATAAGATGGCCTTGCAATCAACCAGGTGATCAACCCAGACATGAGGGTGCCAAAAATCAAAATTCTAAGGGCAGACTCTCTATAAAAATAAAAAAGGAAGGCCGTTAAAATAGCCAAGGGAAAGGTGTTATTGTACAAATGCTCCACGGAACCATGTATAAATGGACTGAACAAAACGCCTCTTAAACCAGAAAGCTTTCTGGGATAAATACCAAAATCATTAAAGTTGACCCCAAATTGAACCTCAACCCAAAATACGGCCCAAATGGATAGCACAGCCATTAAGGGAGCCAAAAGGACTCCGTCTGAAAATCTAAAATGATCGTCACCTTTCATAAAAAAGAGAACACAATTTTCTAACCATACCCTCAATTTACACAAATTGTCATGCTATTAAAATAAACCCAATGCCAAAGAGTCCTATATCTCCGTATAAATTTGTTTTATTTTTACGGTTATGAACGAACCCTTGGCAGAACGGATACGCCCAAAAAGTTTGGAAGACTATATCAGTCAGCAACACTTGATTGGCCCCAACGGCTCCCTGACCAATCAAATCAAGAACGGGGTAATCCCTTCCTTGATTTTTTGGGGACCTCCAGGAACAGGAAAAACCACTTTGGCCAATATTATTGCCCATGAAAGCCAACGCCCATTCTACACATTGAGTGCAATTAGCAGCGGGGTTAAGGACGTACGCGAGGTTATTGAAAAAGCCAAGCAAAGCGGAGGGCTGTTTACATCCAAAAACCCTATTCTGTTCATTGATGAAATACACCGTTTCAGTAAATCGCAACAAGATTCTTTGCTTGGAGCTGTTGAAAAAGGTTGGGTCACCCTTATTGGTGCCACTACCGAAAACCCAAGTTTTGAGGTAATTCCCGCTCTTTTATCACGCTGCCAGGTATATGTCCTGAATTCTTTCGGAAAAGAAGATTTGGAAGCTCTCTTGGATAGGGCCATGACCACTGACTCCAATCTAAAGAAGAAAAAGATAGAACTCAAGGAAACCGAGGCTTTACTACGCCTATCCGGTGGAGACGGCAGAAAATTGTTGAACATTTTTGAACTCATAGTTAATTCGGAGGCGCAGGAAAAAGTTGTGATCACCAACGAATTGGTACTCAACAAGGTCCAAAAAAATACCGTTCTCTACGACAAGACAGGAGAACAGCACTATGACATCATTTCGGCATTTATCAAGTCCATTCGTGGGAGTGACCCCAACGCTGCCGTGTACTGGCTGGCCCGCATGATTGAAGGAGGTGAGGACGTAAAGTTTATTGCCCGGCGTATGGTTATTTTGGCATCAGAAGATATTGGAAACGCCAACCCAACCGCTCTTGTCATGGCCAATACTACGTTTCAGGCAGTGAATACCATTGGCCATCCCGAAGCCCGAATCATTTTAAGTCAATGTGCTACCTATTTGGCAAGTTCTCCAAAAAGTAATTCAAGTTATATGGCCATCAACCTTGCACAACAGAAGGTAAGGGAAACGGGCGACCTATCTGTTCCCATGGCCATACGAAATGCACCCACCAAGTTGATGAAGGATTTAGGGTATGGAAAAGGATACGGTTATGCACATGAACATAAAGACAGTTTTGTTGACCTCGAGTTTCTTCCAGATGAAATTTCTGGAACTTCCTTTTATCAACCTGGAAATAATGCCAGAGAGAATGCCATGCGCGAATTTTTAAGGAAGCGCTGGAAAGATAAATATGGATTTTAAAATTTGATTTGGAGTTCCTGAAGTTTTTTGGCCCCGTTCTCTGAATGTTCCAAGAACCATTTTCCTTCTTTTTTAAAGACCACTCCACTACTTCCTTGGTAGTTCACCAAAAAAACATCCGAGATTGAAGTTTCTTCCAATTTAAGCACCACTTTTGGGGTACTGTCCACCAACTGGTACCCATTCTCAATGGGTTGCGCATACAAAACTTCCGAAGGCAATAACTGTGCATTTTGCTTCTCCTGCAACTTTACCATATTGGAAGGCTTGGGCTCCAAACTTTTATAGCTCTGGTTTTCAGGTGTGGCCTCTTGCTGAACCAGCTTGGGCGACTCTGACACCTCTGGCTCTTCAACTTCTTCTACTGACTGGATATCGTTTTTAAAACTTACGGTAATGGGTTCTTCCCTTACTTCTTTTTTCGCTTCCTTTTTGGGAACATAGTGATAATCCATCCCATCAAATGACACAAAAGCCTTTTCCATGGCATCCCTGTAAGCTGGAACGTACTCTTTTATTTTACTCTTCCCCTCTACAGTCCTGAATATTTCTTTGGATTGACAATCTGTGAATACGACCGCCAATTTTGTTGAAAACAAGCCAGACTCGTCAAGCAGGTCTGCGGTAAGCCCTAAACACCTGTTATTTGCCAAATCTTCGGGCAATGCGTCATTATACACTACGGTAAATCCTTTTTGGGTTAAAAGGTATTTCATCACCGTACTGGTCTGATACTGGTTTTCAGACTTTAATGCGCTGAAGCTTTTGGGAACAATAATGTATTTATAGTTGTTCAGTTGTGCGTTCATTAAATTGCTTGCCCCAAAGACAAACACCAATATGTACAATACTTTTAGTTTCATATAGTGTATATGCTCAATTATTGTTCCAAGATATAATATTAAATCCAAACTGTAAAGAAGCATAGTGACTATCGGCAATGTTCCGGTAACTCAACAGGTTATCTCCCATGATGTAAAAATTTACAGGCCCTGCTTGAAGATTAAGGCCTAATCCAACATTTGTCCACGAATATTTGTCAATTGTGTAGGTTCCCTTAAGCGATAAAGCCCTTCCGAACCTCCTTTGGTAAAATCCGGTTAATGCATATTGAATTTCCCGTGGTCTTTTTATCATAAAAAGTTGCCCACCAACACTATTTCTATAAAACCCCTCTGTTCTTCTTCCTTGTTGGTTGACGGCACAACCACAGTTTTCAAAGCTAGACTCTCCCCCTTCCCCAAAATCATACCGAATTGAACCGTAAACTTTTATCGGCCTTAAGGAAATATACTTTGATTCATTTTCTTCATAAGGCAGGGATTCTTCTATATCGTCCACCAGTTCTTGCCAAAGGTCATTATCTACATTGTTGATGTCTTCCGGCAAGAAAACTGTTA
>JAUICT010000351.1 GCA_030429325.1 Bacteroidia bacterium | reverse complement strand
CATTGATGTATCCGGGATCGATGGCCAAGGTCTTTTTGTAAGCATCCCTTGCTTCTTCCAAGTTGCCTTGTTCCATATTGATTACCCCAATGTTGTACAACAAATCTGGGTTGTCAGGTTCCATTTCTGAAGCTTTGGCCATCAATTCCTTGAACTTATCCTTATCTCCCATGGAGTAATAAAGGTTGGCCTCTCCCAATACCAAGTTCACATCGTCTGGGTTTTCAGACCTAGCATCAGAATAAGCAGCAAGTGCTTTTTCATTATCTCCCAATTGCTGATAGATTAGAGCAATATTCTTTACGATCTCCGGTTTTTTGGAAGGACTTCTTTCCTCGTTTGGATCTTTGTGGGTACCTGCCTTTACATACAGGTCACGGGTACTCTTGTCCATGGTTTCTACCTCACCGGACTCAACATTCACTGCGGTGTAAGTAACTCCACTACCATCATAATCCAACTCTTTCAATTCGTTATAATAGGCCAATGCGTTCTCATAATCTTGACCATTTACAGCGCTACTTGCGGCATAGTAAAGGTAGATGGTATCAGTTGGGCTGAGTTTGTAACCTAGGTACAATTTTTTGGCTGCTTCAGTGAACTTTTGGTTGTTATTGTCCTCAACAGCGGCATTTACCAAATCTCCAGTAATCTGTGCCAATTTCTGTCTTGCTACGGTGGTATATTTTTCTTTACCACTGGCTTCTTCAACTGAAATCACCTTATTATAGGCATCAATGGCAGGTTGAAATGCAGAGGCATCCCCTTTTTGGGCCAAATCGGAATACACATTTCCTTTTAAGGCATAATACTGGGCCTGAAGCTTTTCATCAGCAGCATCAATTGTGGATGCAGCTCCCTCCAAAGCAGTCTTGGCACCTGCTGTATCCCCGCCTTTCAAAGCTTTCTCAGCTGCCTTGATCTCATCCTTTTGAGAGAATCCCATCACTGAAACCCCCATGGCAATTAGTATCAAAAATTTAGTCTTCATGTCAAAAATGTAATTATTTAGTGTTTATGATTATTTATTTTCCTCATTGTCAGTATCAATAGCCGTGCCATCTTCCCCCTTGACCTCAATATCCATGATATCGGTATCATCCAAAGGATCATCTTCTTTCATTACTTTGGCCACTGCCGCTATGGAATCGGAATCCTTGAGATTTATAAGTCGGACACCTTGTGTGGCCCTTCCCATGACTCTTAGATCTTCAACACTCATTCTGATGGCAATACCGGATTTGTTAATGATCATAAGGTCATCTGTATCCGAAACATTCTTGATAGCTACAAGACCACCGGTCTTGTCTGTGATGGAAATGGTCTTGACTCCTTTTCCACCTCTATTGGTTACCCTATAGTCTTCAATGGAAGAACGTTTTCCATAGCCATTTTCAGAAACGACCAAAATGTCATCTTCAAAATTGTGTACTGATACCATTCCGATTACCTCATCATTGTCATCAGCAAGGGTAATACCACGTACCCCAGATGCATTTCTACCCATAGGACGGGTCTTTCCTTCCTCAAATCGGATGGCCTTTCCTGACTTTAAACCTAGGAATATCTGACTTGTTCCCGTAGTGAGTTTAGCTTCCAATAGCTCATCTCCATCACGAACGGTAATGGCATTGATTCCATTTTGACGCGGTCTTGAATATTGCTCCAAAGATGTTTTCTTGACCACACCTTTTTTGGTGGCCATGATCACATAATGGCTGTTCACATAATCCTCATCCTTAAGGTCTTGGGTACATATAAAGGCTTTTACCTTATCCTCAGTTTCAATGTTGATGAGGTTCTGTATAGCCCTTCCCTTAGAGGTTCTACTTCCCTCAGGGATTTCATAGACCCGCATCCAGAAACATTTTCCGTTTTGGGTAAAGAACAGCATATATTGGTGGTTGGTACCTACAAACAAGTGTTCCAAGAAGTCTTCATTCCTAGTGGATGAAGCCTTTTGTCCAACACCTCCCCTATTTTGGGTCTTGTATTCGGTTAGCGGTGTTCTTTTGATGTAACCTGCATGCGAAATGGTAATGACCACTTGCTCATCCGGAATCATATCCTCTATACTAAGGTCACCTCCCGCAAAATTGATTTCCGATCTTCTCTCGTCACCATATTTTTCCTTAACCTCAAGCAGTTCATCTTTGATGATTTGCATTCTTCGCTCTTTCTTAGCCAAGATGTCTTTTAAATCTTCTATGGTCTTCAAGAGTTCGGCATGTTCATCTCGCAATTTATCCTGCTCCAGCCCTGTAAGTTGACGCAAGCGCATCTCCACAATGGCCTTGGCCTGCACTTCGGTAAGCTTAAATCGTTCCATTAAACTGTTCCGGGCCTCATCTACATTGGCAGACCCTCGGATAATGGCAATTACCTCATCAATATTATCAGAAGCAATAATAAGGCCTTCCAAGATATGGGCGCGGTCTTCCGCCTTTTTAAGCTCGTACTTGGTTCGGCGCACCACCACTTCATGTCTGTGCTCCACAAAATGATGGATGATTTCCTTCAAGTTCAACAACTGTGGTCTTCCTTTTACCAAGGCAATGTTGTTGACACTGAAGGAAGATTGAAGTGCTGTATACTTGTACAGCATATTCAATACAATATTGGGAATGGCATCTCGCTTAAGGATATAAACGATACGCATGCCTTTTCTATCGGACTCATCCCTAATGGATGCTATACCTTCTATCTTCTTTTCGTTAACCAAGTCGGCAGTCTTCTTGATCATGTCCGCCTTGTTCACTTGGTAAGGGATTTCGGTAACAATAATGCATTCCCTTCCCTGAACTTCCTCAAAGGAAGCCTTGGCCCGCATTACCACACGACCTCTTCCGGTATGGAATGCTTCTTTGACCCCATCATATCCGTAAATAATACCTCCTGTCGGAAAATCGGGGGCTTTAATGTGGGTTATAAGTTCATCGATTTCGATATCGCTGTTATCAATGTAAGCCACGGTCCCATCCACAACTTCGGAAAGGTTGTGCGGGGGCATATTGGTGGCCATACCTACTGCAATACCTGAAGCTCCGTTTACCAATAGGTTGGGAACCCGGGTGGGCAAAACGGTGGGCTCTTGAAGCGAATCGTCAAAATTGAGTTGGTGATCTACGGTATCCTTATCTATATCCGCCAACATTTCGTCAGCGATCTTTCGCATTCTGGCTTCGGTATAACGCATGGCCGCCGGACTATCCCCATCAACGGAACCAAAGTTACCTTGACCATCGATCAACATATACCTAAGACTCCATTCCTGGGCCATACGCACCATGGTATCATAAACCGAGGTATCGCCATGGGGGTGATATTTACCCAATACCTCCCCTACAATACGGGCCGATTTTTTATGTGAACTGGTAGATCTGACCCCCAATTCGTGCATTCCAAAAAGCACTCTTCTGTGAACT
>JAUICT010000350.1 GCA_030429325.1 Bacteroidia bacterium | reverse complement strand
GTTTGTCCGGTAGTGATGGATTCAGAGGGTTCTTCCTTTTTTGGACCCTGTTGGCATGCCCCGAGCATCAGTAAAAAAGCACCTAGACCAATAGCTGCTACTTTTTTGGTATTTTTCATAGTTTCAAAGTGTTAAAGTTCGGTTTTGAGGAAACGATTTAAAGATATGCTTTTTCTTTAGAATAGGTAAAGAAAAAACCCTCTGGAATTCTCCAAAGGGTTTTTAAATTGTTGTTATACAGATGCTTGAATAAAAAAAATACTATTCATTCATCGTTAGCAAGAACTCTTCGTTGTTTCGGGTCTGCTTAATGCGCTGTTCCATGAATTCCATGGCCTCCACAGGATTCATATCTGCCAAATACTTGCGCATGATCCACATCCGTTGAATGGTGTTTTCATCCAACAGTAAATCATCTCTTCTGGTAGAGGAAGATATAAGGTCGATGGCAGGGAAGATTCTACGGTTGGAAATTCGTCTATCCAACTGAAGTTCCATGTTACCCGTACCCTTGAATTCCTCAAAGATAACCTCGTCCATTTTGGAACCGGTCTCGGTCAATGCTGTGGCAATGATGGAAAGCGAACCGCCATTTTCAATGTTACGGGCAGCACCAAAGAATCGTTTTGGTTTGTGTAGGGCATTGGCATCCACACCACCACTCAATACCTTTCCGGATGCGGGTTGTACCGTGTTATAAGCACGGGCCAAACGTGTGATGGAGTCCAAAAGAATCACTACATCATGACCGCACTCTACCAATCGCTTGGCTTTGTCGAGTACAATATTGGCCACACGAACGTGTTCAGAGGCCTCTTTGTCAAAAGTAGAGGCAACCACCTCACCGCGTACGTTACGTTGCATGTCGGTAACCTCTTCGGGACGTTCATCAATCAGTAAAATGATTTGATATACCTCAGGATGGTTTGCGGCAATAGCATTGGCAATATCTTTCAACAGCATGGTCTTACCCGTTTTGGGTTGCGATACGATCATACCGCGTTGTCCCTTACCAATAGGTGAGAACAAGTCCATGATCCGTGTTGAGATAGTGCTCTGTCTTTCTGCCAATTTGAATTTTTCCTTTGGGAACAAAGGTGTCAAGTGTTCAAAAGCAACACGGTCACGAACCACTTGGGGGTCCAAACCGTTGATTTTGTTCACCTTGATCAAAGGGAAATATTTTTCACCTTCTTTTGGAGGTCTAATGTTTCCTAAAACGGTATCTCCAGATTTTAGACCGAACAATCTAATTTGCGACTGTGAAACATAAATATCGTCAGGGGAAGAAAGATAGTTGTAATCCGAAGAGCGCAAGAACCCGTATCCATCCTGCATAATATCTAGAACACCTTCGCTCTCAATAATGCTGTCAAACTCAAACTCTGGTTCTTTGTACCTATTTTTTAAGTCTTTATCAAAGTTGCTGTTCTTTTTATCGTGGGAACCGCTTTTTTGATGTTGGTTGTTTCTTCGATTATTGTTCTGCCCTTTTTGGGTGGTATTACTTTGCTTGTGCTCCTTTTTTTGAGGCTGTACTTTAGGAGCTTCCTTTTTTTCTTCGGAATTGGATTCCTTTACATTTTCTGTAGCTTCTTTTGGGGCATTTTTGCGCTCAGAATCCGTTGAACGCGGAGTTCTGGCCCTTCTGGGTTTTGGAGCAGCAGGTTTTTTTTCTGGAGCGGCCGGACTTTCTGCCACCGCTTTGGGGTTCGATGCCTGTACATCGAGGATTTGATAAACCAAATCCAATTTTTTTAAGGACTTAAACTTGGGAACATTAAGACCTTTTGCAATTTCTTGCAACTCAGGAAGCTTTTTAGCTTTTAGATCTGAAATCTCGAACATTAAGTGTTGAATAAGTTAAACGTGTCTAATCTGAAATATTGAAGTAAAAAAGTTATTTGGGTGCTACTGGAGGAAAGATTTCCTGGGTAAGTACTTCGCTAATAACGACACAAGTATACAAATTATTTTTCAGGAATTAAGGCCCATTTATCAAAAAGACGTCTATTTTTGCATTTCGAAAGCAATTTGCACAATGATTCAACGGATTCAAACGTTTTTTTTACTGATCGTGGCCCTCTTGGCAGGAGTGCTTCCGTTCTTTTTGAATCTATGGGTAACCGTTGATGGTGCAGAAGTCTATGCCCAAAACGAAGTATGGGTAAGCATTGCTTTTTATGTAGCTGCTATCTTGGCCGTAGTGTCCATTTTAATGTATAAAAACAGACAAAATCAATTTGTGGTAAACAGATTGAATATGATATTGAATCTTTTTTTACTAGGATTTTTCGTTTATCGATCGCTAAGCTTATCCGGAGAAGCTGTGGTTTCTGAGAAGGGTATTGGGATGCTGATTCCTGTATTTTCTATCGTTTTTCTGGTCCTGGCCAACAGGGCTATCAAAAAGGATGAAGATCTTGTAAAATCTGTTGATCGCTTACGTTAAACCTAACATCTTAGTAGTATTAGTGCGAAGAAAATCCCGGCCTAGGCTGGGATTTTTGTTTTTTGGGCTATCGTTTTCCCAATTCAATTACCTCCAAATCCGAGATTTTATCCCCATCGATCACAAACCTGAGCATGGTTCGTACTTGATGAAACCCATGTTTGCCGCATGCGCCGGGATTCATGTGCAGCAACCCTAGTTTTTTGTCGTTCATCACCTTTAAGATATGGGAATGCCCACAGATGAAGAGTTTTGGGGGATTGTTACGGATTTCATCTCTTATTCTCACATTGTACTTGTTCGGATAGCCCCCAATATGGGTGATCAATACATCAACACCCTCGCACATAAACCGATTGTTTTCTGGAAATTCCTTTTGAATCACATGGTCGTCAATGTTGCCGTGTACCCCACGAACAGGCTTTAAGGCCTCCAATTGGTCGGTCACCTCCAAGCTTCCAATGTCTCCTGCATGCCAAATTTCATCGGCCTGTGCCGCATACTTTAAGATGGTGGAATCCATATGTCCGTGGGTGTCCGAGAGTAAAAGAATCTTGGTCATAACGCTAAAAATATGCTAAAAAATAGAGCTTGGGTCCGTGTTGGATGGGATTGGATTATCTTTAACATTTTAAAAGTAAGGGATCCCTTTGAGATATTTTATCCAATTTTCCTATTTCGGGAAAGCATACCACGGATGGCAGAACCAACCCAATGCCATTACCGTGCAGGAAGTGCTTGAAAAAGCCTTGTCCACCCTTTTGCGACAAGAGATAAGCGTTGTGGGAGCGGGCAGGACCGATACCGGTGTGCATGCCAAGGAGATGTTTGCCCATTTCGATTTTGATGACATCGAGGATAGGGAGGAATTGGTGTATCGTCTCAATGCCTTTTTGCCCGAAGATATTTCCGTTCAGGGGGTATTTCGAATGGTTCCCGAGGCCCATGCCCGGTTTGATGCCGTTGAACGTACCTATGAA
>JAUICT010000349.1 GCA_030429325.1 Bacteroidia bacterium | reverse complement strand
AATGTGGAAACGGGTGAGATAACTGCCTTGACCGACCGTGATGGCCCTGACCATGACCCCCAAGTATCTCCCGATGGAAAAAGTATTGCCTATGTAGGGTATGAAGATAAGGTGCAAGCATATCAAATCCGAAAATTACACATCATGGATATGGATGGAAGCAACAAAAGGGTTATTGCAGAGGATTTTGACCGATCTATTGCCGATATCCAATGGAACGCCAAAGGCGATGGGGTTTATGTGTACTATGATGATAAAGGAAATGGAAAGGTTGGTCTGATTTCCCTTAATGGAAAGATGACCAAGTTGGTGGACAATGTGGGTGGAACTACCTTGGGCCGACCCTATTCCGGGGGATCATATAGTGTTTCCGACAATGGGACAATAGCGTATACCCAAACCCGACCAGAATATCCTTCGGATTTAGCCATTCTGGGGGCAAAAGCAAAGAACCCTGCCCGGGTCACCCGTTTAAATGATGCCCTGCTCAACTACAGGGAGTTGGGAAGGGTAGAGGAGGTTTGGTACAAATCGTCAGTGGATGGGCGCGACATTCAAGGATGGGTGGTGTATCCTCCCAATTACGATTCAAACAAGAAGTATCCTTTCATGGTGGAGAACCACGGTGGACCCATAGCTAATTATGGAGACCGATTTTCTACTGAAATGCAATTGTATGCTGCGGCAGGCTATGTGGTTTTTTATCCCAACCCGAGAGGGAGTACCAGCTATGGGGAGGAATTCGGGAATCTACTGTATAACAATTATCCCGGAGAGGATTATAATGATGTGATGGATGGTGTAGATCATTGCATCCAAAAGGGCATTGCCCACGAAGACCAACTGTTCGTGACCGGTGGAAGCGCCGGGGGAATCATGTCGGCATGGATGATCGGTAAGAACAATCGCTTTGAGGCCGCTGCGGTGATAAAACCCGTGATGAACTGGATCAGTAAGACGCTTACTGCCGACAATTATTTTTATTATTTCGATCACCGGTATCCGGGACAACCTTGGGAAAATTTTGAGGGCTATTGGAAATTTTCACCCATTTCCCTCGTTGGAAATGTACAGACCCCTACCATGGTCATGGTGGGAATGGATGATTTAAGAACGCCACCCAGTGAGGCCAAGCAACTATATCACGCGCTTAAATTGCGCAAGATCGAGACGGTTTTGGTCGAGGTTCCAGGCGCAAGCCATGGCATTGCCGGAAAGCCGAGTAATCTTATGACCAAAGTGGCCCATATAGTAGCTTGGTTTGACAAGTACAGAACGGATAAAAAGGATGAATAGGAAAAAAAGACATTGGCTCTGGAACATATTGATCGTTCTTACCTTGGTGGCCTGTACCCTTGCCTTTGTAGCCCATTACAAGAACTGGCAGAAAATCGAAGAGGGGGAGTTCAGTATTTTTTCAGGGATTTATCGTCAGAAGATTCCAATTGCCGACATGGACAGCATCATGTTGGTGGAGAAATTACCAGAAATGGAGCGTTCTTCCGGTTTTTCATGGATGGCAAAGGAGAAAGGAGTGTTCATGGATTCCATTACCCAGACCAAGGTCTATGTGTTTGTGGACGACCTAAGACAGCAAAAGGTCCGGTTGGTGCACCATGATTCCCTGAAAATGTACTTCAACCTACAGGACAGTCTGGAAACCCAAAAAATTTATGCTATTTTACAATCGGAATTGATGGACAACCTCAAAGAACCAAAATGATTTTTGTGATCGTACATGGTGTAGAACCAAGAAATTGTCCCAATTTACTATGAAATTATTTTTGTTGACTTTCGTGTTGGCCCCGGTATGTCTTTTTTCCCAAAACACAATTTCGGTGCACGTAAAAAATGTGGATTCAACCAAGGGCCATGTGAACGTGGCGGTGTACAACTCGGACGATTCTTTTTTATCGTTTGATGATGTCCTCAAAACGAAAAGTGTCCCTGCCCATAAAGGCGTGGTTAACTTACTAATTGAGGATTTGCCCATGGGAGAATACGCATTGGCCGTGTTCCATGATGAAAACGCCAATGGAAAACTGGACACCAATTGGTTGGGCATTCCTAAGGAAAAAGTGGCTTTTTCCAAAGCCAAGATGAAGGCTTTCGGGCCACCCAAATACAAGGAATGTGCCTTTAAGGTCACTTCAGATTATGAGATCAGTATTGATCTTTGATCAAAATATTTTATATATGGAAACTATTTTTCTAGCTCAATTTATGGGAGCACTCTATGGGTTATTGGCCGTTGTTTTTGGTGCCTTTGGCGCCCACGCCCTTAAAAAGAAATTGACCCCTGAGCTGCTCCATAGTTTTGAGACCGGAGTAAAATACCAGATGTACCATGCCATTTTACTATTGGTGCTCGGTTTTAATCTGGGCTTTGACCAACCCTTGGATTCGGCCATTGTCAACTGCTTTATTTTTGGCACCCTTTTGTTTTCCTTTAGCATTTATGCTCTTTGCCTGAGTGCCGCTAAGGGAGAAAAGCTACGCTTTTTGGGTCCGGTTACCCCAATTGGGGGATTACTCTTGGTGGTGGGCTGGGCCTTGTTGTTTTACAAGTTTATTTCTCCAATTCTATAAAAAGCATATTCAACCGCAACCACAATTGTCCTGTCCACAGGATTTGGAGTTTTTCTTTTTGCCGAAGGCCATGGATTTTGGCAGTATAAATTTCCAGACCAAGTAGGTTATGGCTACGGCCACGATAACATATACCAATAGTTGCTGAATTTCCATTAGCTGAGGATTTGATAGGCGATCATAGCAGTAAGATAAGCAAATATGCTCATAAAAGTGAGCTGAAGCAACGGCCATTTCCATGAATTGGTCTCGCGTTTTACAATGGCCAAAGTGCTCATGCATTGCATGGCAAAAGCATAGAACAGCATCAATGAAATCCCTGAGGCCAGATTGAACAAAGGTTTCCCAGAAGGGTCCAATTCCGCGGCCATGCGGTTCTTTATAGTCTCCTCTTCATCACTGCCTACACTGTAAATGGTGGCAAGGGTACCTACAAACACTTCACGGGCCGCAAAGGAAGTCAGAACGGCAATGCCAATTTTCCAGTCGTAGCCCAAAGGTCTTACCAAGGGCTCAAACGCTTTTCCGGCATAACCAATGTATGAATGTTCCAATTTATGGCTGGCTATTTCTTGGGCTTTGGCTCGTTCTATTAAATCTGCGGTACGAACCTGAATGGAATCTTGTACGGCTTCTTGGGAAATCCCCTCATGCTCTGTTGTTAGGCCAGTTGTATAATCGGAGATGTTGTTCTGAATGTAATTTTTGCTGTAAGTGGTTAGACCTTGCGCTTCAATTCGGTTGTTGACGATGTTTTCGGCATCATGAAAATCATCCGAGAACCCATTGGACCCCAAAAACCAAAGTACAATGGAGATGGCCAAGATGATTTTACCAGCCCCAAAGACAAAACTTT
>JAUICT010000348.1 GCA_030429325.1 Bacteroidia bacterium | reverse complement strand
TACCATATGGTTCGTTTCCAAATTTGGTCGCCAGCCCATGCACCTCTTTGGCGCTTTGGGCGTTTTAATGTTTGTTGTGGGCTTTGGATTTTCACTTTATCTGGGCATAGACAAACTGTTCTTGCACCCTACAGGGCGTTTGATCACACAACGTCCACAATTTTATATAGCCCTGACAGCAATGATTATAGGCACACAGCTGTTTTTGGCAGGTTTTATTGGGGAAATCATGGTGCGTTCCCGAAAAAATGACACTCGTTACAGCATTTCCAATAAAATTAATCTTTAAGGGCACGTAAACCCATAATCTTTGTATTTTTAAGACAATAAATTAACTGAACTATGGACGACGCCATTACTTCCTCAGCACATGCTTGGTTGACCGATTTTTTTGATGATGCAACAAAAAAAGAAATCCAACACCTGATTAAAAACGACCCGGAAGAACTTAAGGAACGTTTTTACAAGGATTTGGAATTTGGTACCGGGGGAATGCGGGGCGTTATGGGCGTGGGCACCAACAGAATCAATAAATATACCTTGGGAAAGAATACCCAGGGACTTAGCAATTACCTGAAGAAAACCTATACCGATACTGACGTTAGGGTGGTGATTGCCTACGATTGCAGGCATAACTCGGACACCTTGGCCAAAACCGTGGCCAATGTCTTTGCGGCCAACGGCATTAAAGTATATTTGTTCTCCGAACTACGCACTACCCCCGAGTTATCTTTTGCGGTTCGGCACTTGGGCTGCCATGCAGGTATTGTCCTTACAGCTTCGCACAATCCCCCGGAATATAATGGCTACAAAGTATATTGGGCAGATGGTGGACAAATTGTCCCACCCCAGGATGGCGAGATCATTGCCGAAATAGATTCCCTTTCCTTTGAAGACATCAAGTTCAATGCCGATGAAAGTCTCATTCAACATATCGATAAAGAAGTGGATGAGGCCTTTTTCAAAGCCTCTGTCGAGAATGGTAGCTTTAATGCCAAGGGCAAGGATGATTTTAAAATCGTGTTTACCTCATTGCACGGCACTTCCATCACGGCCATTCCAGAGGTGTTGAAGCGTGCAGGCTACAACAATGTCACCATCATTGAGGAACAAGCAAAGCCCGATGGTGGATTTCCTACGGTAAAATCCCCGAACCCGGAAGAACCAGAAGCACTGGCCATGGCCATGGCCAAAGCCGAAGAAATTGGTGCGGACATGGTGGTGGGCACCGACCCGGACAGTGACCGTTTGGGAATAGCTGTAAGAAACCTTGAAGGAAAAATGGAACTGCTCAACGGTAACCAAACCATGGTACTAATGACCAAATTCCTATTGGACCGTTACAAGGAAAAGGGATTCAAAGGCAACGAATTCATAGCCTCAACCATTGTATCCACCCCCATGGTGGAACAAATGGCCAAAGCCTATGGAGTAGAGTACAAGACGGCTCTGACGGGTTTTAAATGGATCGGTAAAATGATCAAGGATTTCCCCAACTCCAAATTTATTGGGGGCGGTGAGGAAAGCTTCGGCTATATGGTGGGTGATTTTGTCCGCGACAAGGATGCCGTTACCGCTACCCTACTCGCCTGCGAAGCTGCTTCTAACGCCAAGGCCGAAGGAGGTTCTTTTTATGAGGAGCTGATCAACTGTTTTGTACAGTTTGGGTTTTATAAGGAAAAGTTGATTTCCTTGACCAAAAAAGGCATCAGTGGTGCAGAGGAAATCAAACAAATGCTCAAAGATTTCAAAGAAAATCCTGTGGAATCCGTCCAAGGATCAAAATTGTTGTGGATTGAAGACTATAACACCTCCATTGCTAAAAATGTACAGACCGGAGAAGAAAAAAACATCGATTTACCCAAATCCAACGTATTGATCTACGAAACCGAGGACGGTACTCGAATCGCTGCCCGCCCCAGTGGTACAGAACCCAAAGTGAAGTTTTACATCAGTACAAATGCTAAATTGGACCGGGCCGAGGATTTTAAATCCGTAAATTCGCAGTTGGATACCAAAATTGACGGCATCCTTTCCGAACTGAATTTGTAGGTGAATGAACTACTTTAGAAAAATTCTCCGTTTTGCGGGACCTTACCGTAAATACGGTTTTTTGAACATTTTCTTCAATATCCTCTATGCACTTTTCAGTGCACTGTCCTATGCTGCCCTTATCCCAATGCTCAATGTGTTGTTCGATAAGACCCAACAAGTACACACCCCTCCAAAATTGGAAGGCATCGGTGGGTTGAAGGATTACTTCATGGACTACATGAACTACCAAGTCACCCAGTATTCGGGAAATGACCCCATGAAAGGGCTTATTTTGGCCGTGGGATTGATTTTGTTCCTGTTCCTGTTCAAAAACATCTTCAACTATTTGGCCATGTATTTCATCACGTTTTTGCGCAATGGGGTACTCAAAGACATCCGAAACAAGATGTACGAAAAGATTGTGGACCTGCCTATTTCCTACTTTTCCGAAAAGAAAAAAGGGGATGTCATTGCACGGATTACTTCCGATGTATTGGAAATACAACATTCCTTCCTCTCTATTTTGGAATTGATCGTTCGGGAACCCCTCACCATATTGTTCACAATCATTGTAATGTTCCTGATCAGTGTGAAACTCACCATTTTTGTGTTCATTTTTATTCCCATTGCCGGAATGATCATCTCCAGGATCGGGAAGTCGCTCAAACGCAAATCGGATAGGGTCCAAAAAGAACAGGGCGAGTTCCTTTCCATTGTGGAAGAGACCTTGAGTGGACTGCGGGTGATCAAAGCTTTCAATGCCGAATCCAAATTCTTTAAGACCTTCCAAAATTCCACCATTCGTTTTTTCAAGTTCTCCAACTCCTTACTGAACCGACAAAACTTGGCATCACCAACAGGAGAGTTCTTGGGGATTTTAGTGTTTGGGGTACTACTTTGGTTTGGAGGCCGAATGGTATTGCTGGAAGGCTCGTTAGACGCGGCCTCCTTTATTTCCTATATGGGTCTAGCCTTCAATATATTGACTCCTGCAAAAGCCATCAGCAAGGCCTCCTACGGGGTTAAAAAAGGGAATGCCGCCGCAGAACGGGTATTGGAGATCCTGGAATCGGAAAATCCTATTAAAGACGCCGAAAATGCATTGGAGAAAACCGATTTCAACCAAGGTATTGAGCTTCAAAACGTTTCTTTCAAATATGAGGATGATTATGTACTGAAAAATTTCAACCTAAAGGTTGATAAGGGCCATACCGTAGCTTTGGTGGGTCAATCCGGAAGCGGGAAGAGCACCGTGGCCAATCTGGTCACGCGTTTTTACGATGTCAATAAAGGGGAAATCCTGATTGATGGGACCAACATCAAGAAAATCAAAAAAAGCTCCCTTCGCGGACTCATGGGACTGGTAACACAAGACTCCATTTTGTTCAATGATACTGTAAAGAACAACATTGCCATGGGCAAGGAAAAT
>JAUICT010000347.1 GCA_030429325.1 Bacteroidia bacterium | reverse complement strand
GGAGACCCTTCAAGCACCCAATCGGCAATCATCGTCCAAAAACCGGATGACCCTAACATTATTTACATCTTTTCCGTTGATACTTCCACCTCCCAGAACGATCTTGACCGCGGTTTGAACTATTCCGTAGTAGATCTCACGTTGGATGGAGGCAATGGGGCCATTACCCAAAAAAACATTAATCTGCTCCCTGACTGTTCCGAAAAAATTGCCGCTGTACTAAAAAACTGTTTGGACCAGTCCATTTGGGTGGTCACTCTAGGTCCTGAAACCTCTAAAACTGGGCCTTTCAATACCTATTATGCTTTTCAGGTTGATGAAAATGGGGTAAATACCACTCCGGTTACCAGTACTTTCAATAATTTAAACATCGAAGATCCCAGAGGCTACTTGAAATTCTCAGCAGATGGAAATGTTCTGGCCAGTGCCAATGGCAATTCCGGGTTATTTATTTACAGTTTTAATGGGGATACCGGATTACTGTCCCAACAAAAGGAGATAAAAGTATCCGTACCCAATAAATCTGCCTATGGTTTAGAGTTTTCGCCCAACCAGCAGTTCCTATACGTGCACACTTTTAACGATGCGGCGCCAATAGAGGTAGGCGTACATTCTTCTTCCTTGCTCCAATACGACATCACCGAACCCAACATAGCCTCAACTGAGGTTGAGTTGGACCAAAGACCCATTTATAGGGGTGCTTTGCAACTCGGTCAAAATGGAAAAATCTATAGAACCACCGCAGAAAACTACCTTATAGGATCGGACCATCTCGGAGTCATAGAAAACCCCAACGAAAAGGGGATTGCCGCCAATTACATCCACGACGCTGTTTATTTGGGAAATGGCATTGCCAATCAAGGACTTCCCCCTTTTGTCCAATCATTCTTTAATAGGGTCGAGCTCATAAAAAATGATGATGGCACCACATCCACTTCGCTCAGCATATGTGAAGGTGATGAATTCACTTTGGAAGCAGAAAGTATTCCCAATGCCACATACCATTGGAAAAAAAATGGAAATCCAATATCCAATGCAACCAATACATTAACCATTGCCCCAGCTTCATTTTCAGATTCCGGTCGGTACAGCTTGGAAATCATCTCTAACAATCCCAGTATATGCCCTATCATTGGTGAAGCGTTCATTTCGGTGAATGCAATTCCGAATGCCCCCACACTTTCTTTATCGCAATGTGATATCGTGATGAATAACAACATCGATGGAGTCACCCAGTTCAATTTGAATGAAGCCATCTTAGACAATTCCTTTTCCTTCACTTTTTATGAGTCCATGGCGGATGCGAATCTGGACAATCCCATTCCAAATCCAGTGGGCTATTCAAACACAACTCCATTTGACCAAATCATTTATTACAAAATTGTGGATGCCAATGGATGCGAAAATGTTGGGGAGCTTCAATTGATAGTAGAATCGATAGTATTGACAGAGGAAGATGAAAAGTATTTTCCCATCTGTGATGAAGATCCCAATGATGTACTTCTGGCGGGTTTTTTTGACCTCGATGCGTTTAGGGAAGCAAACTACCCGCTTTCCACAGTTTCATTTTATCCTACACAGGCAGATGCCATTTTGGAACAAAACCCCATAGATAAAGAGTATATTTCCACTTCCACCACAATCTTTGCGCGAATTGAAGATGCCAATGCCTGTGAAGACGTAGACTTAATCAACCTGGTGGTATACCCTGCGCCAACATTGGACTTTATGGACGAGGTCATATGGTGTACTGATGGACCACCTCATTCCATTGACGCTCCGGACGGTTTTGATATATACCGTTGGTATCGGGAGGAAGGCAATGACCATATCTTTATAGCGAATGAGCAAAATATGCAGGTTACCTCAACTGGAAACTACATTCTTGAGGTAGGCAACATTTACCCTACCCCAAATGGGCCGATGGAATGTACCAACACTGCCCGGTTCAAGATATTGCCCTCGAACAAAGCTTTGGTCAAAGATATCTTGGTAAGCGATATTTCCGAAAACAATATGGTCGAAATTCAGGTTTCGGGAGATGGCGATTATGAATATTCATTGGATGGAATATCATATCAAGATTCTCCATTGTTTGAAAACGTAGAACCTGGATTATTAACGGGCCATGTTCGGGATAAAAATGGCTGTGGCCTATCCAAAAAAATGATCTCGGTTATTGGATATCCCAAATTTTTCACCCCAAATGGAGATGGAATCAACGATTCTTGGCAAATTATCGGTATCAATGAACAATTTCAACCAGAAAGTATAATTTTAATCTATGATCGATACGGGAAACTCTTGGCCCAAGTAAGTCCAAAAACTCAAGGTTGGAACGGCATGTACAACAACAATCACCTCCCCGCTTCAGATTATTGGTTTGCGGTTACCTTGCAAGACGGTCGGGTTTTCAAGGGGCATTTTACTCTAAAACGATAATATGTCAATGGGAATTGAAAAAACAATAGGCATTACGTTTTTTTTGCTTTTCATGGTCTTAAATACCCATGGACAGCAATGCCCTGACTTGGTCAACCCTGTTAATGGAGCAACCAATGTGGCCGTCAACACTACCATTTCATGGGAGTCTGTGCCCGGAGTCCCGGCCTACCTTATTTCACTAGGCACGTCGCCTGGAGGCACAGAGTTGCTCAATGCCCAAAACGTAGGAAATTCGCCCAACTATACTCCTCCCAAAGGCCTACCGGAAAACACCACGATATATGTGACCATAACATTGTTCTTTTTTGACCAACCCGATATCATCTGTACTACTCAAAGTTTCACCACGGAAACATTGACACAACCCCCTACTTGTACCCAAACTACCAATCCAGTTGACATGGCCACCGATGTAAATCCCGCTTCCAACATTAGATGGCAATATACCTATGGCGCCACTGGGTATTATGTGAGCTTGGGCACTACTCCTGGCGGTGTCGATATTTTGAACACATTTGATGCAGGAAACAATTTAAGCTACGACCCACCTGGAGAACTACCTTCCGAAACAACCATCTACGTTACCGTTGTACCCTACAACAGCATAGGGGCTGCCACCAGTTGTCCCTCCCAGAGTTTTACCACCAGCGAGGTCTCCCCCTTGCCCAGCTGCACAAGCATGGTTTATCCGCCAAATGGCGAAATAAACGTACCATTGACTCCGCTTCTGGAATGGTTTGAGGTTCCCGATGCAACAGGTTATCGGGTAACCATTGGATCAACACCTAACGGAGCGGACATTTTGGATAATGCCACATTTTTCACGAATTCCACTCCTGTTCTAAATTTTGTGCCCAATCAGACCTTTTTCATCAGGGTAATTCCATTTAATGATGCTGGTTCTGCCCAAAGTTGCATCCAAGAGAGTTTTTCAACCTTGCTGGGATGCGGTCCCTATTTGGATTTGGCTTCGGGTGAATTTGTAACCCTAAATCCGGAAATTGATTTCCCGGACAGTG
>JAUICT010000004.1 GCA_030429325.1 Bacteroidia bacterium | reverse complement strand
CCATCAAAAGGAGGGTTTGCTGTTCTTGGCCACGGAACATGGTGTATACTTTTCCATTAACCATGGAGAGCAATGGCAATCGCTCCAATTGAATTTGCCCGATACCCCTATCCGGGATTTGGTCATCAAAGACAACGATGTGGTTTTGGGCTCCCACGGAAGGGGGTTCTGGATTTTGGACGATATTCAACCTTTCCGTGAATACTCCAACGAATTGATCGCTAAAAAACAGGCACTTTTTAAACCTACGAATGCCATTCGGGGAATTTATGATGCCAAGTTCCAATATTATCTGCAAGAAGAAGTGGATACGATCACTTTTGAAATCTTGGACAGCAACAACACCTTAATTGATTCCTTTGGGGGAAATCAACCTAAATATGAGGAGAAGAAAAGTAATTCTTGGTGGGGAAGAAATGCCACTACAAAACCTACCACGGCCAAAGGCCTGAACAGTTTTACATGGAACCTCAGATATCCCGGCCCCACAACTTTTGATGGCATCATTATTTGGGGCGCTGCTGCGGATAGAGGACCTAAGGCTCCTCTGGGAGACTATACCGTTAGAATGAAGATAGGGGACGAAGTGGTACAGACCGCTCCGTTCAAAATCACCATGGATCCCAACCTAAAAGGAATCACAACAGAGGATTTACAAGAGCAGTTTCAATTGGCTTCCAAAATCACACAAAAGGCCACTATGGCCAATGAAGCGGTTATACAAATCCGAAACATCAGAAAACAACTTGATAGTCTGGGTAAAATCGTTTCCAGTAAAACATTCCAAAAACAATCCAAGGCGTTTCTGGATGCCTTAACGGAGATTGAGGAAGATTTATATCAGGTAAAGAACCGTTCCGGGCAAGATCCCTTGAATTTCCCCATAAAATTAAATAATCGATTCAATGCCTTGCAGCGAAGCATCGAAACCGGAGATGCCAGGCCAACCGATGGGGCTTACCAAGTTTTTGATGAGCTTTCAAAAGAATTGGATGTTCATATGGCAAAACTGAACGAAACTCTAAAAAAGCAGTTGCCAAAAATCAACGCAGCATTGCAAAAAAAAGGGAAATCAATAATCAAATTACCCTAGAACGAGAGGGCATGGACTTAAAATGAGATTAAGTCTAAATTAACAACTGGCAGTATATCAACCTTGTAAAAAGTCGTATTTTTAGGGCGCTGTATGTTAAGGCTATTTGCCATATCACTCTCTTCGCTCATTTTTATGCAGAGCATCAACCTCCACTTTAATGATTTGGTGGAGTTGGATGAACTTGTTGAACACTATCAGTTTCACAGTGATGAATATGGCGACAACTTCTTGATTTTCATCTCCAAACATTACGGGGCCCAGAAAAATACTCACAGTCAACAGCATCAGGAAGAACAACAGGAACATGAAGAACTTCCTTTTCAACATCAAACACAATGTTCCCAACTTTTGGTTTTTGTGGAAGACCACAAACCCATTTTGGAATCCCGCTCGGAAGTCCCCGTTGCCACTTCAGATAATTTTCACTACCAAATGTCCTACTCCACTATTTGGGGAGATGGACCTTTTCAGCCCCCAAAACAGGCATAATTCATAGTCTCTCCAGCCACGCTGGACACTTTTTCGGAAGCTTTATCAAATCTGTAACGCTATCTATTTCTATGAATCATGTTTTCAAACATCATAAACTTTAGCATTAAGAACAAATTCATTGTTCTGCTCTTTACATTATTTATCATTGGTCTTGGTCTGTTTTCATTGTCCAAGATTCCCATAGGTGCCGTACCTGATGTCACCAATAATCAAGTTCAGGTCATTACCACCTCAACCAGCCTTTCCACACAGGATATGGAACAGTTCATAACCTATCCCGTTGAAATGGAAATGGCCAACCTTCCCGGGGTAAAGGAAATCCGTTCCATCTCAAAATTTGGAATCTCGGTGGTCACCATTGTTTTTGAGGATGACATGGGAACCTATCTCCCCAGACAATTGATCGCCGAAAAAATCATATCGGCCACCAAGCGAATCCCAGAGGGTTTTGGCACCCCGGAAATGGGGCCCATTACCACGGGTTTGGGTGAAATCTACCAATACACCTTGGATGTGGAGCCCGCCTATAAGGGTCAATATACCCCTACTCAATTGCGAACCATTCAGGATTGGGTTGTTAAGCGGCAGCTTTCCGGTATACCAGGCGTGGTGGAAGTAAATACTTGGGGAGGCTACCTCAAACAATATGAAGTGGCCATTGAAACCCAAAAGCTCAATGCGCTGAACATTTCAGCCAAGGAAGTCTTTACCGCCTTGGAAATGAACAACAGTGTTTCCGGTGGTGGGTATATCGAAAAGGTAAACCAAGCCTATTTTATCAGAGGGGAAGGGTTGGTTGAAAATTTGCGGGACATCGAAAATATTGTAGTTGCCCGGAGAAACGGCACTCCCATTTATGTTCGCGACATCGCCCAGGTAGGTTTTGGAAGTGCTCCCCGTTTTGGGGCCATTACAGGCAACGGCGAAGGGGAAAAAGTCATGGGCCAAATCATGATGCTCAAGGATGCTAACTCCAAAAAAGTCATTGACGCCGTAAACGAAAGGGTTACCGAAATTTCAAAGTCACTGCCCAAAGGGGTCTACATCAATCCCTTTTTGGATCGTAGTGAACTCATTGGACGAACTACATTTACTGTGACCGAAAATCTGGTATTGGGCTGTTTGATCGTCATTTTTGTGGTGGTATTGCTCTTGGGCAATTGGCGTTCAGGGTTGGTCGTGGCCTCTGTAATCCCTTTATGTCTGCTCTTTGCCCTCACTTTGATGTATGTTTTTGGGGTCGATGCCAACCTGTTGAGTTTGGGAGCGATAGATTTTGGAATCATTATAGATGGGGCCGTTATTATTGTGGAGTATATCGCCTTTCAAATTACGACCAAGCAAGCTGAGCTCAACTCACTTGATAAGGAGCAAAGTCAGGATGTTAAAGACGACATTACCCTAAAGGGTGCCACTAAAATGATGAATTCCGCTGTTTTTGGGCAGCTTATCATTTTAATTGTTTTTATCCCCATACTGTCCTTAAGTGGGGTTGAAGGAAAAATGTTCAAACCTATGGCCATGACCTTCAGTTTTGCCCTTCTTGGTGCCATAATATTGTGCTTTACCTACGTGCCGGTTGCATCGGCCCTATTTCTAAAGCCCACTAAAAATTCAGAAAAAGGGATTTCGGCCCGTTTGATGCGTTGGATCAACAAAAAATATGAGCCGATCATCCATTGGGCCATGGAAAGTAAAAAACTGGTGTTGTCCATAGCAAGTGCATTGCTTATTGGTGCCGTAATCTTGTTTTCCAACATGGGAGGGGAATTTGTCCCTACCCTGGATGAAGGTGATTTTGTGATCCAACCCGTGCTTAAGACCGGAACTTCATTGGCGAAGACTGTGGAGACCACCACCAAGATGGAGCAAATCCTTTTGAAAAATTTCCCAGAGGTAAAACAGGTGGTGAGCCGGATTGGGGCTGCCGAAGTACCTACGGACCCTATGTCCATGGAAGAAAGTGATGTCATCATCGTTCTAAAACCCAAATCGGAATGGGTATCGGCCGAGTCCAAGGACGAATTGGCCGATAAGTTCAAAGAGGCCCTTTCGGTTCTACCGGGCATTGAAGTAGAGTTCACACAACCCATAGAAATGCGTTTCAATGAGCTCATCACCGGGGTCAGGGCAGACATTGCCATCAAAATTTTTGGGGAAGACCTAGAAATACTTGCTGAAAAAGCCAATGAGGTAAGACAACTGATTGAACATGTGGAGGGAGCCTCAGACATCACTGTGGAAAAGGTGGAAGGCCTTCCACAAATGAACGTTACCTATGACCGCGCCAAAGTGGCCCGACACGGACTGAATATTGCCGACCTTAATGAAATGATCTCCATGGGATTTGCCGGTAAGGTTGTGGGGAGTGTTTTTGAAGGGGAGCGACAGTTTGACCTTGCCGTACGATTGAATTCTGAGAACAGAAAAGACATTTCCAACTTAAAGAATTTGTATGTTGACATCCCTTCGGGAGGAAAGATTCCCCTCAGCGAATTGGCGGAAATCACCTATCAAAAAGGAGCCTCAAAAATCTCAAGGGATGATACCCGAAGACGTATCGTGGTGGGCATCAATGTTCGGAATCGCGACCTCCAATCCGTAGTGGACGATGTGCAGGAATTGGTCAATGCACATCTGAAACTTCCAGTAGGGTACACCATTACCTATGGTGGACAATTTGAAAACCTACAAAATGCCAAGGCCCGTTTGTTGATTGCCGTACCCATTGCCCTCTTGCTCATTTTTATCATGCTCTATTTTGCCTTTAAATCGGTAAAGGAAGCCTTGTTGGTGTTCACTGCCATTCCGCTTTCCGCAGTAGGTGGTGTTTTGCTTCTTTGGGTAAGGGACATGCCTTTCAGTATCTCGGCCGGGGTTGGCTTTATCGCACTTTTTGGTATTGCGGTGCTCAATGGAATTGTGCTCATAGAACATTTTAAAGAGCTCAAGGGCTACCATTTCGACTCCATGGAGGATTTGATCAAGCAAGGGACCAAAGACCGATTGCGGGCCGTACTATTAACCGCATCTGCTGCAGCGCTGGGCTTCTTGCCTATGGCAGTTTCCACCAATGCCGGGGCCGAGGTACAACGCCCCTTGGCCACTGTGGTCATTGGAGGATTGGTCACGGCCACCCTGTTGACTTTGGTGGTACTCCCTGTACTTTATGCCTATTCACATAATGTTCATTTTGGAAAAACCAGAAAAAGAAAAAAAATGCCCAAAAACACCCTATTACTGATAGCCTTTTCCTTGCCTTTCCTTGGATTTTCACAAGAGCAATTGGGCTTGGAAGATCTCATGGCCCTATCCTTGGAAAACAATAGAGGCATCCAGGCCAATGCGCTACAGGTAGACAGGGCAGATGCCTTGAAGGGAACGGCGTTCCAGTTTGACAAGACCGAGGTGTACTATCAATATGACGAAAACAACCTGGCCCTGAACAATGAGCCCTTGAAGGTATTTGGAGTACAGCAACAATTTGAGTTTCCGACCGTGTACGGGGCCAAAAACAGTCTTCAAAATGCCCAGTATGAAGTTCAGAAATCAGCGCTTGAAATCCGAAAAAAGGAACTGTTCAAATCGTTGAGTACCGTGTATTACAAGTATCAAACCTTGCACCAAAAAGCACTGTTGTACAAAACCTTGGACAGCATCTACTCCCAATTTTCGCACGCGGCCAACAGGCGATTTGAATTGGGCGAGACCAATTATTTGGAAAAGGTAACGGCCCAGGCCAAACTTCGGCAAATCACCAACACCTTTTCCAAAATCCAACAAGAATTGGCAACCACCTATACGGAAATTGTCAGTTTGGTACAGAGCAATGATACGCTGGACATCAAGCTAGAGAAACCCGAAAAGCTTACCGTAGTCAACCCTGTGGGATTAATGGAACCGGAAACCGCTTTTTTGGAGTCCCTTCAAAATAGAAGCAACGCGGAAAAGCGATTGGAGGAAAACCGATTGCTTCCTGATCTTAGCCTAGAATATTTCCAAGGGACCAACAAAGGACTCGGAACATCGCTCTACGGAATACAATTGGGTCTAAAAATCCCCATTCTTTTCTTTGGGCATAGCAGCAGGTTGAAATCTTCCAAGATCAATGCACAGATCACGGCATTGGAAAACCATCAGGCCACCATTGCCGCGAACCAGACCTATCAAGGCCTTTTGAATCAATTGGAACAACAGTCCAAGGAACTGGTGTACTATGAAAATGAAGGGCAGCTACTTTCGGAACAGATCATCAAAGCTGCCATGGGAAATTTTCAGAACGGGGAAATCGATTTCTTCCAGTACATCCAAAGTCTGGAAAATGCCTACGAGATCCAATTGAACCATTTGGATGTCCTCAACCAATACAATACAACCGTACTCGCCATTAATTATTTGACCATAACATTATAATAAGACCATGAAAAATATAAGCTTCATTTATGCCACATTTTTAGCCCTGCTGATTGCGGGGTGCGGCAATCAAAAAAGTACTGAGACTTCCAACGAAGAATCGACCGAAACCTTCACCGTTATTGTGACCCAGGAACAGTTCAACAGCAGTGGGTTTGCATTGGGGAACATGGAGAAACAAACATTTCCCAATATGGTGGAAACCTCGGGGATGGTCGATGTTCCTCCCAGCAACAAGGCCATAATTACCGCACTTATGGGTGGTTTTGTAAAGAAGACCCCATTGCTGGTGGGTGACCGAGTAAAAAAGGGGCAACCTTTGATTACTTTGGAAAGTCAGGAGTTTGTAAAGATGCAACAAGAATATCTGGAGGTATTCAACCAACTTGACTTTTTAAAAGCCGAATACGACAGGAACAAGACGCTTTTTGAGGAAAAAATCGCTTCACAAAAGAACTATTTGGAGGCCAAGAGCAATTATGAAACCTTTTTGGCCAAATACGAAGGGCTTAAAAAGCAATTGCAGATGCTCAATATTTCACCAAAAAATGTGGAACAACGTATCATTACCCCCGAAGCGGTCATTTATTCCCCCATTGATGGGAGTATTACCAAAATATATGTATCAACGGGAAGTTATGTTTCCCCTTCCATGGAAATCTTGGAAATTGTGGACAATGAGCACGTACATCTGGAGCTGACTGTCTTTGAAAAGGATATTTTAAAAGTGAAAAAAGGGCAAGAAATCCAGTTTAGGATTCCTGAGGCTTCCAAAGAAACCTTTGGAGCCGAAGTATATTTGGTAGGGGCCTCCATTGATGATGCCCAACGGACGATTAAAGTCCATGGTCATTTGGAAAAAGAGGATGGCAGTTTTCTTCCCGGGATGTTCGTTGATGCCAAAATCATGACCGATACCACCAAAGCCTGGGGCCTACCTGAAGAAGCTGTTTTTAATGTGGAAGGTTCTTCCTATCTCCTAAAATTGATATCAAAAGAGGGGAGTAATCTCCATTTTGAACGCGTTGGGGTTACCCTTGGCGGCAGCTATGCGGGCCATGTAGAGATAACCTCCCAAGAAAAGCTCAACAATAACGATCAATTTTTGGTGAAAGGGGTCTACGATTTGTTTGGGAACTAGTTTTATCCCAACCCAACATCCAATGTCATCATGATGATAAATCCGCCGATAAAGCCCATTGTGGCGATATCGGTGTATTTGTCTTGTTGGGTCTCTGGGATAACTTCTTCGACCACCACAAAGATCATGGCACCAGCGGCAAAGGAAAGTGCATAGGGCAAAATAGGCTCAAAGGTCAAAACGGCCCAAGCTCCCAAAACCCCAGCTATAGGCTCAACAACAGCAGAAGCTTGCCCATACACCCAACTCTTCCACCTGCTCAATCCATGCCTCCGCAATGGCATGGCTACCGCAAAACCTTCGGGAAAGTTCTGTAACCCAATACCCAAGGCCAAGGCAACTGCCCCTCCAATTGTAGCTCCATCAAAACCTGCGGCCACTCCACCAAAAAGTACCCCTACGGCCAAACCCTCTGGAATGTTGTGCAACGTTATGGCCAAGGTGAGCAAGGTGGTTCTGTGCCAAGGAGTTTTTACCCCTTCGGCCTCGCTCATCTTAAAATTGATGTGGAGGTGCGGCAAGATTTTGTCCAAACCAAAAATGAATGCGGCACCAAGTAGAAACCCAACGGCTGCGGGAATAACCTTTACAAAACCTTCGCCCTCGCTCATTTCAATACCGGGCGCCAACAAACTCCAAAAACTGGCAGCGACCATAACTCCTCCTGTAAATCCCAACATCCCATCCAATACTGCCCGGTTGGCACTTTTAAAGAAGAAGACCAGACCAGCTCCTAAAGCGGTCAACCCCCAAGTGAACAAAGTGGCATATAAAGCGGCCAAAATAGGGTCAATAGATTCAAAATAGGTGATTACTTGTTCCATTATTCGTTCTTTTTTACGTATAGGTTGGATGCGATTTGATGTGAAATGCGCAGTTCCCTGCCTTCCATAGCTATGCGCAGGGAGTGGTCAAAATCCTCTATCTCCAGGACTTGGATGGTATGCCCCAGCGCAATTTTATTCTTGTCCAAAAACTTGAGGAACGGTGCCGAAGAATCCTTGACTCCTACGCACACCCCTTTACTTCCAATAGACATTTCACTTAAAAGCTGTTTATCCCGTACCATGAACTTTCCATCCTTGCTTGGGATGGGATCCCCATGGGGATCAAATTTTGGAAACTCCAACAGTTCATCAATCTTGTCTATGAGTTTTTCACTTTTTATGTGCTCCAACTGCTCTGCCACTTCATGGACCTCATCCCATGAAAAGTCCAATTTTTTTACCAAAAAAACTTCCCACAACCGATGTTTTCTAATAATGGAAAGTGCCGTTTTTGTACCCTGTTCCGTCAACGATACCCCTTGATATCTTTTGTACTTCACCAAATTTTTTTCTGCCAACTTTTTAGCCATATCAGTAACCGATGAGGGTTTGGTCTCCATCTGTTCTGCAATAGCATTGGTGGTAATGGGAGTGGAATCGCTCCCCCCCAAATGGAAAATAATTTTTAGATAGTTCTCTTCGGAACGGGTCATGAAAAAAATTTTTTCAAAAATACATTTTTATTTATCAAAACCTATTTTTAGATTTGTCTAAATTTTAATTTTTGTGAATTGAAAATACATTTTTTGATATTCGTTTTTTTTGGGATTAGCTATATCCTATCGGCTCAAGAGGCTACCATTTCTGGAAGGATTACAGAAAATGGGGTATCGCTTCCTTTTGCAAACATATTGCTAAAGAATACGGAAATAGGCACTTCCTCGGATACTGATGGTTATTACACCTTATCCAATGTGCCCCCCGGCAGGTATGTTCTGTTGGCCACCTCCGTAGGGTATCTTCCCTATCAGGCCACAATTACCATTGGACAGGGAGAAACCCAGCTTGTAAATATTTCCATGGAAGCATCTACACAAACTTTGGATGAGACTGTGGTCACTGGAACGCTAAAGCCAGTTAGTCGGTTGGAAAGCCCAGTTCCCGTGGAAGTCTATACACCCACTTTTCTGAAAAAAAACCCAACACCCAGTATTTTTGATGCGCTACAAAACGTGAACGGGGTACGTCCACAGATCAACTGCAATGTGTGTAATACGGGCGATATCCACATCAATGGGCTGGAAGGACCATATACCCTAGTACTTATTGACGGCATGCCCATTGTGAGCGGTTTAGGAACCGTTTACGGCCTAACTGGCATCCCCAATTCCTTGATCGATCAAATAGAAATTGTAAAGGGTCCCGCCTCCTCTCTCTATGGTAGCGAGGCTGTAGGTGGATTGATCAACATCATCACCAAAAACGCCATCAGGGCCCCAGAATTTTTTGCGGATGGCTTTGTAACCGGATGGGGGGAATACAATCTGGATGTGGGCAGTAAAATTGAGGTGGGGAAAAAAACCAATATGCTCCTTGGGGTCAACTACTTTAATTATGATGTGCCTGTAGACAACAATGGCGACAATTTTACCGATGTTACTCTTCAGGATCGGATTTCCATCTTCCAAAAATGGGATTTTGAGCGGGATAATTCCCGAATCTTTTCCATAGCCGGTCGGTTCTTTTATGAGGATCGCTGGGGTGGCGAAATGCAATGGACACCTGAGTTCAGGGGAGGCGATGAAATTTATGGTGAAAGTATCTACACCCGTCGTTGGGAAATTTTAGGGAAATATCAGTTGCCCATCCCAGAGAAAATGTTGCTGTCCCTATCGTACAACGACCATAACCAGAACTCGGTGTATGGTGATACACAATATTTGGCCGACCAACGCATCGGTTTTGCGCAGCTAACTTGGGACAAGTCTGCAGGCAATCATGACCTTTTATTCGGAAGTGCTGTACGATACAACTATTATGATGACAACACTCCGGCAACTTCCGATGCGGACAATATTTGGATTCCAAGCTTTTTTGCCCAAGATGAAATCAAATTTGCCCCAAAGCATTCTTTCTTGGCCGGATTACGCTATGATTATGACAAACGGCACGGCAACATTTTCACCCCCCGTGCGGCCTATAAATGGAAAATTTCGGACAATGATATTTTCCGTATCAATGCGGGAACCGGATTCCGGGTGGTGAACCTGTTTACCGAAGACCATGCAGCACTGACCGGGGCACGGGAAGTGATTATTACCGAAGAACTAAAGCCTGAGCGCTCTGTGAATGTCAACCTTAATTATTTGAAAAAAATCTACAGTGACAACGGCACTTTTGTAGGTATTGATGCCTCTGCATTTTACACACATTTCTCGAACATCATTCTACCGGATTATGATACCAATCCCAATCAAATCATCTATGATAATCTAGATGGAAAATCGGTTTCCAAAGGAATCAGCGCCAATTTGGATGTGGTATTTCCCAGTGGCATTAAATTCTTGTTGGGGGCCACTTGGCAAGATGTCAGCAATACGGAAAACGGCGTTACCCAACAACAAATCCTCACCGAGAGCATTACAGGTACTTGGAACCTTTCGTACACTTTTAGAATGTTGGATTTAAGTGTGGATTACACCGGAAACCTATACGGTCCCATGCGATTGCCCCTTTTGGGTGATTTAGATCCCAGACAGGAATACTCCCCTACTTGGAGTATCCAGAATATTCAATTTACCTATAAGGGATGGAACAATTTTGAGGTATACGGCGGCATCAAAAACCTCTTGGACTGGACACCAAACAAAGGCAATCCTTTTATCATTGCCCGCACCAATGACCCATTTGACAAAAATGTGACCTTTGATGCCAACGGCAATGCGGTAGCCACTCCGGACAATCCCTATGCCCTAACTTTTGACCCAAGCTATGTATATGCCCCCAACCAAGGGATTCGCGGGTTCTTTGGAGTCAGATATACGGTTTTTTAAAAGATGATCTGTCACTAAAAACCATTTTCAATAGTTAGAAAATAAAATCCTTTCATCCGACTGTCTTCCTTTCCGTATTTTTGGAACCATGTCCCAATATGACTACATCATTGTGGGTGCCGGTGCCGCAGGCATCTTGTTGGCCCACACCATGGGGAAGGATGCATTCTTTGCTTCCAAATCTATATTGGTACTGGACAAGGATTCCAAGAACCGGAACGATCGTACCTGGTGTTTTTGGGAAAAAGGGCAAGGTGATTTTGACGATTTGGTCCGTAAAACATGGGATACTATTAATGTAACTGGAAAAAAGCTTAACCTATCCACCCCGATTGCCCCCTACACCTATAAAATGCTACGGGGGATAGATTTTTACTCCAACTATATTCCTGAAATAAAAAGCTGCCCCAATATTACTTGGATTCAGGATGAAGTCACCCATATTCAGGAAAATGATGTAGGGGCTTTGGTCCAGACGAAGGGAGACACTTTTTCCGGCAAAATGGTTTTTTCCAGTCTTATGGATTGGGATTCCATTTCACAACAAGACAAATTTCCAGTATTGCAGCAACACTTTTTGGGATGGTTCATTACGACCAAAGAACCCATTTTCAATCCAGAAGAAGCCACATTCATGGACTTTTCCATTCCACAAAAGGGCAACACCCGATTTATGTACGTGCTTCCTACCTCAACCACCGAAGCTTTGGTAGAATACACCCTGTTTTCTGAACATCTTCTGGAAAAAAGCGAATACGAAGAAGCCATCAAAGATTACCTCCATGAAAAGTATGGCGTAACGGATTATGCCATTTCCCAAACGGAATTTGGCAGCATCCCCATGACGTGCTATCCGTTTCATCAACACAATTCAGATACCATTTTTCACGTAGGTATTGCCGGTGGATGGGCAAAGCCCAGCACTGGGTTCACATTCTACAATACAAGCAAGCAGGTCAAAGCTTTGGTGAACCATCTAAAACAAGAAAAACCTTTGGGCACATTCCACAAAAAGAGTAGGTTCGAGTTCTATGACTCGCTCCTCTTGGACATTCTCCATCGGGAAAATCATTTGGGACAATCCATATTTGAATCGCTGTTTGCCAAGCGAAAAGCTTCCATCATTCTAAAGTTTTTGGGCAATGAGACTCATCTTGGCGAGGAATTGCAAATTGTAACTGCCCCAAAACCGTGGCCATTTCTCAAGGCACTGTTCCGAAGAATTTTCTAGACAGTCCGTTCCATCAAAGCTTCTCCAAACTTCCGTAACACTTGTTTATTGGCCTCTGCAATGGTCAATTGTCCTAAAACATCAAACGCTTTCTGGGTATGGGATTTGATTTCTTCCTTGGTCAAATCCACTGCTCCACTTTCCATAAAAATTGCTTTCACGGCTTCCACCTTGGTGGAAGGATTTTCAGGCTTTATGGAATATAGATGCATTAAGCCTTCCCTACGCTGTTTTGGAGCCGCTTGCAATGCTTTCAGATACAGAAAGGTTTTCTTGTTTTCCATAATGTCCCCACCAACCTGCTTCCCAAAGTCGTAAATGATTTCGGCATCTTTATCAGATGCATTGGCAATAATGGCCCCCATCTTCATGGCTGCTGCCACCAAAACTGAAGTTTTGTACTCAATCATTTTAAGGTATTCCGGAATGGTAACATCGTCCCGGGTCTCAAAGTCCACATCGTATTGTTGTCCTTCGCAAACTTCAATGGCCGTCTTGCTAAAAAGCGACGTGAGTTTTTTAAATGTCTCGGGCGGATACCCTTCAAAAAATTGGTAGGCCAGAATCAACATGGCATCCCCAGAAAGTATTCCTGTATTGAGGTCCCACTTTTCATGTACTGTTGTTCTCCCCCTGCGCAGTGGGGCATCGTCCATAATATCATCATGGACCAAGGAAAAATTATGGAACATTTCTATGGCCAAGGCAGCATCCATTGCCTCATCAGGGTCTCCACCGAAAAGCTCGGCGGTCATCAAAGTAAGAATTGGTCGGAGGCGTTTACCTCCCAAGTCCAAAATATATCGAATGGGCTCGTATAGATTTTTGGGTTCCGTATACTCAGTTCTTGTTTTAAGATGGTCTAAGAACTTGACCTTGTATTGATCCATAAATTTGAAATCTCCCATGGTTTCAAAAATACGTGCAAAAAATCAAAAAATACCCAGCCTTTGAATCCTTTGATTTTAAAGTTTGTGTGGCCAACTCTTTGGGTCATGAAAAAAAAATGCCGAAAAAAATGCAATAGATTTGAAATACTTCGTCTTTACAAACAAAGCAAGCAATCCGTTTTTTTAAATGGCCGGCAAAACTGAGAACCGCAACAACCTAAATACTTTTTTCAATGATGAATATCAATCATTGCGAATGTATGTGCAGTCCAAAATCCGAAATACTTCGGAACGGGATGCCGAGGATATTGTGCAGGATGTGGCCTTACGGATTTATTCCCGGGCAGATGACCTGAACCCCATCAACAATATTGGAGGGTTTGTTTATAGCGCCATTCGCAATAGGATCATTGATATTATGCGAGGTAAAAAAGAACATACGTATTCCACCGAGGAAATTGATCGGCAGTGGCAGGATTTTGCAGAGGCTTTTTACGGGGATGCGGACAACTCCTATTCTCCTGAATTGGAAGACGAGTTAAAAAAAGCCGTGGCGGAGTTGAAGCCCGCTTACCGCGATATCATCATAGCCATTGACTTTGAAGGGTATACCTACAAAGAAATAGCGGATAGAACCGGCATTCCCACGGGGACACTCATGTCCAGAAGGCACCGGGCCATGTCCGTATTGTTGAACAATCTGGAAAAAATTAAAGAATCTAAAAGCATATAGTCATGGAGTATAAAAAAGACATTGAAAAAAGAGTGGAAAAGAAAGTGGAGTACTATGTAAAAAAAGTACTAAAAGTAATCGCAATGATCATTTTGGGCATCATTTTTCTATTGCTGGCCAATTATGTATTGATGTGGCTATGGAACTGGTTGATGCCTGAAATTTTTGGATTGACCACCATAACCTATTGGCAAGCCCTGGGCATCTTTGTCCTCGCCAAACTCATTTTCGGTTTTGGTTTTGGTGATGATAAGGGTGGCAAAAAATCCCACCGGAAGAAAAAACATGGCTTCTCCAAAAAAAGATGTGGTTCGCTCCGAAGCGATTTTGACGAATGGAAACACTATGACCAGTTCTGGAAAGAAGAGGGAGAAACTGCTTTTAAAGCATATGTGGAACGAATCAAAAACGAAAATCATGATACCGAGTAAAAAGAACTTTATCCAAGAACGTTACAAACGTCATTACAAATCCTTTTTCTGGACTTTACGATCTAAATCCCCGACCCAGTCCAAAAGAGATACCCTATTTCGTCAACACATAGTAGGTTGGTCCCATTAAAAATCAACCATTAAGCACTCGTTAAAAAAATGTAAAACCTTGGAAACTTTTTTTGTTTTTAAAGTTTCCATGCCTATTTTTGCCCCCATTATGAGGGAAAAGATTATACAGAAGGCGACGGAACTTTTCATAAATCTGGGGTTTAAGAGTGTGACGATGGATGATTTGGCCAACGAGATGGGGATATCCAAAAAAACCATTTACTCCCATTTCAGAAACAAAAGCGAACTGGTTGAAGAGACCACAATGACCATGTGCGATTTTATCACTTGCGGCATAGACGACATTGTTTGTCTGCAAAAGAACCCCATTGAAGAACTCTATGAGATCAAAAAATTTGTCATGGTGCATTTAAAGAACGAGAAAACCTCTCCCTTGTACCAATTGCAAAAATATTATCCCAAGATACATGTATCCCTAAAGGAAAAACAATACGAGTCTATGCACGGCTGCGTGCTGAAAAATGTGAAGCGTGGAATGGAAATGGAAATCTACAGGAGCAACCTCAATGTGGAATTTGTTTCCAGAATCTACTTTGCCGGTGTCATGAGCCTAAAGGATGAGGACTTGTTCCCATCCCAGATTTTTTCCAAACCTGACGTTTTGGATCAGTATCTGGAATACCATCTAAGGGGCATCGTCACCCCAAAAGGACGAAAAATCTTAAACTCAATCATCAATTCAAACCAAGAATAAATGCGAACAACCTTAATCATTCTATTATTTATATCACCATGGCTTTCGTCTGCCCAGGATACCATCCCAAATTTCACTCTGGACGGAGCCATTCAATATGCCTTGGAGCATAACTACAGGGCGCTTAATGCCACTAGGGATTTGGACGATGCCCAAAAGCAGAAATGGGAGACCATAGCAGACGGATTGCCCCAAATTTCGGGAGCGGTAAGCTATCAAAACCAATTGATACAGCCTGTATCCCAGATTCCTGCCGAGTTTTTTGGCGGTGAGCCGGGAACTTTTCAAGAAGTGGTTTTTGGCCAGCCACAATCCATGTCGGCATCGGCCACATTGCGGCAACAGATTTTTGATGGCTCCTACATTGTGGGTGTACAAGCCACCAAAACTTTTTTGAATTACAGCCAAAACAATAAGGAAAAAACGGACTTGGATGTAATAAAGGCCGTGGTGGAAGCCTATGGCAATGTACTTTTGGCCAAGGAAAGTGTATTGATCTCGGAAAACAATAAGGCCACACTGGAGAAAAATCTCTACGAGACCAAACGGATTTTTGAGAATGGACTTGGCGATGAGGAAAGCGTTGACCAATTGCAGATTACCCTTTCATCAGTTGACAATCAATTGAAAAATGCCAAGCGGTTGGAAACCATAACGCTACAAATGTTGAACCTGGTCTTGGGATTGCCCATTGAAACCCCTACGGAATTGACGGAGAGCTTGGACGACCTTACCCAACAGCAAATAGATTTGGGCTTATTGGATACCGAATTCAATATCGAGAACAATGTAGACTATAAATTGGCCCTCAACCTTAGCGAACAACGTTTTTTGGAGCTGAAACTTGCCAAGAGTAGAGCCCTTCCCACGCTAAACGCCTTTGTGAGCTATGGTGGAAATTCCTTCAGTGATCGATTCAACTTCTTGAGCAGCGGACAACCTTGGTTCGAGTCTTCCATCTTAGGTGTGGATCTTAACATTCCCATTTTCAGTTCTTTGAAAAGAAGTGCCAGTACCCAACGGGCCAAGATTGCGTTGGAAAAAGCAAAAACACAACAAACTGAAGCTGAGGAACAAATTCGACTTCAACTGGAAAATGCCAAAAGCAATTATATCCTTGCCATTGAGGAGTATGGCACCTCCAAACAAAACTTGGAATTGGCAGAACGTATTGAAAACAAAAACCAAATTAAATATTCAGAAGGTTTGGCCACGAGCTTTGAACTAAGACAGGCGCAAACCCAATTATATACCAGTCAACAGGAATACTTGCAGTCCATGGTGAACGTGATCAACAAGAAAACCGAACTGGAAACCATCATAAATCAATAAACAAAAGAGAAAACCGTACCATCATGAAAAAAGCAATATATATAGCACTTACAGCAGCAACTTTGGCATCTTGCGGAAGTAGCAGCAAAAACTCGGTGGAGAGCGTTATAGAAAGTAACGATCTCGAGGCCATTAGAGCCAAGCATACCGAAATTTCGCAGCAGCACAAGGCCTTGGAAATGGAGCTGAAGACATTGGACTCTGCTATTGCACAATTGGATGATAATGCCAAGCTTCCATTAGTGACCACCTTTGAGGTAAAACCAGAAAAGTTTGACCATTATTTGGAGCTACAGGGTGATGTAACCACCAAGCAGAACGTTCTTATCTATCCAGAAATGGCTGGGACACTCTACCGCGTATACGTCAAAGAAGGACAAAAAGTGGCAAAAGGCCAAGTATTGGCCTCCATTGACGATGGTGGACTTTCCAGTCAATTGGCACAGGCAAGGACCCAAGCTGAACTTGGAAAGACCACTTTTGAGCGCCAAAAAAGGCTTTGGGAGCAGAACATCGGTTCCGAAATCCAGTACCTACAGGCCAAAACTACTTACGAGGCACAACAAAGTGCCGTAAAGCAATTGGAAAGCCAAGTAGGTAAGTCTACCATCCGTGCTCCTTTTGCCGGTATCATAGACGATGTAATCAAAGATCAAGGTACCGTAGTAACACCGGGCCCTGGTTCAGAGGTATTTCGCATAGTGAACCTTTCCAACATGTACATCAAGGTGGATGTCCCCGAAAGCCACCTTCCCAATGTTACGCCAGGAAAAGATGTTCGCGTGTATTTTCCAGTATTGGGAGATAGCGTAGTTACTAAAATCCGTCAGACTGGGAATTTCATCAACCCCAGCAACAGGTCGTTCACTGCTGAAATTCCTGTTCCCAGTAAAGATGGGAAGGTAAAACCCAATTTAACGGCCAAGGTGATGATCAATGACTACACCAATGAAAATGCCATTCTTATCCCACAAAGCATTGTCTCTGAAAATGCCGATGGGGAGCAGTATGTATTCTTGGTGGATGCCGATTCCATTTCATCGGACCCTGTAGCCAAAAAAGTGGTCATTGAAACCGGTAAGACACAAGGGGATTATGTAGAGGTACTATCTGGCATCAATAGTGGCGATGGCATCATAGACGAAGGGGCCCGTAGTGTAAAAGAAGGGCAAAAAGTAAAAATTAAGAACAACATATAGCCAGCCAATTATGAGCAAACAAAAGAAAAGCGTAGATAAGGAATTTAGGCTGTCCTCATGGGCTATCGATAATAAAACGACCATGTACGTGCTGATAGCGGTCATCCTTTTTCTTGGAGGGTCGGCCTATTTCAGTATGCCTAGGGAAAGCTTTCCCGAAATCAAGGAAACCAAAATCTATATCAGTTCCCTGTATCCCGGAAATACTGCAGAGGATATTGAAAAATTGATTACCGACCCACTTGAGGATGAACTGAAAACCGTCAGCAATGTGGTGGAAATCGTTTCCACCTCACAGGAAGACTATTCCATGATCATTGTGGAGTTTGATGAGAACATTTCTGTTGAAGGTGCTTTGCAAAAAGTAAAGGATGAAGTGGATTCAAAGACCGCGGGAGAAGATTGGCCCACATTCAACGGAGCCAAGGTAGAACCCAATGTATTTGACCTAAGCCTATCCGAAGAGATGCCCATCCTTAACATCAACATATCAGGGGATTACCCTGTGGATAAGCTCAAGGAATACGGCGAGTACCTTGAAGATGAAATTGAAGGCCTGCTCGAAATAAAACAAGTGGACATTCGCGGCGCCCAGGAAAAAGAAGTGGAAGTGGCCGTGGATATCTATAAAATGATGGCCGCCAAGGTGAGCTTCAACGATATCATCAACACCATCAGCAATGAGAACATGACCACCTCTGCGGGCAATCTCATTACCAGTGGGCAGCGTAGGACCATCCGTATTGTGGGTGAGATAGACAGGCCCAACGAACTGGAAAATTTTGTGGTAAAATCGGAAAATGGCAGTCCTATTTATCTTAGGGATATTGCCAAGGTCACTTTTAAGGAAGAGGACAAGACCACTTATGCCCGGGAATATGGTGCTCCCGTTGTGATGCTGGATGTTAAGAAGCGTGCCGGCAAGAACATGGTGGCTGCAGCTGAACAAATTCAGGTCATTGTGGACGATGCCGTCAAAAATGTATTTCCGCAGGATTTAAAAGTGACCATTGCCAATGATCAATCCTCCAAGACCATAGGTCAGGTAGATGATTTGGTGAACAACATCATCTTCGGTATCATCTTGGTGGTAACCGTATTGATGTTCTTCTTGGGCTTCAAAAATGCACTATTTGTTGGTTTCGCCATCCCCATGTCCATGTTCATGTCCCTGATGATCTTGAACACCTTGGGCTATACCATGAACACCATGATCCTCTTTGGACTGATTATGGGACTAGGTATGTTGGTGGACAACGGTATTGTAGTAGTGGAAAACGTATACCGCCTTATGGACGAAGAGGGCATGTCACGGATTGAAGCGGCCAAAAAAGGAATTGGGGAGATTGCATTTCCCATCATCATTTCCACATTGACCACTGTGGCGGCCTTTGTACCCCTTGGGCTATGGCCTGGGGTTATGGGGCAATTTATGATTTATTTCCCCGTGACCTTATCCGTGGTATTGGGATCATCCCTCTTTGTGGCCATCTTTTTCAACTCCGTACTCGTGTCGCGGTACATGACCACGGAGGATAAGAGTATGCCGCTAAAGCAGATTATCCGTATTACATCCATCATCTCCGTGATCGGACTTTTGATTATCCTATTTGGAGGAAGTTATAGAGCCTTGGGGTCTTTGATGGTGTTGACCGCAATCATGCTTTGGGTCTATAGACTCTTTTTGAGAAACTGGGCCAACGGGTTCCAAAATAAGATTTTGCCCAGATGGGAACGATTTTATGAGCGGACTTTACGTTATGCCTTATCGGGTAGAAAACCCATCTTTATTGCGGTAGGTACTTTCGTTCTTCTTTTGATAGCTTTTATGGGCTTTGGAGCTTCCGTGGGAAGCCAAAGGACCAAAGTGGAGTTCTTTCCGGACAACACCCCTAACCAGATTATAGTTTACATTGAGTATCCGGAAGGGACCGATATCCAAAAGACCAATGCCATCACCAAGGATATAGAGCAACGGGTATTTGACATTGTCAATGCGGATGCCTATACCCATGGCGATTACAATTTCTTGGTGGAAAGTGGGGTCTCCCAAGTGGGCGAAGGTGCTGGAAATCCACAAACGGATGGAGGTTCAGCGGCGGAAATGCCCCACCGTGGAAAAATAACCGCTACCATGCGGGAATATAAGTATCGAGAAGGCGCCGATAGCAATGAGTTGTTACGAAAGGTTCAGGAAGCCTTGAAAGATGTGTATCCGGGAGTGGCCATTTCTGTAGAAAAGGATGCTGTTGGTCCACCAGCAGGGTACCCCATCAACATAGAATTGGAGGGCGATGATTATTCGGAATTGATCGTTGCTGCGGAACAAATGCGAAACTTCATCAACTCAAGGAATATTCCCGGGATTGATGAGCTCAAAATCGATGTGAACAAATCCAAACCTTCTATGTTGGTTGCCGTGGATCGTAAAAAGGCCGGTGAGCTGGGCGTGGCCACAGGGCAAGTGGGGCAACAGCTCCGAAACTCCATTTTTGGCGCCAAAGCAGGAATTTACAAAGAAGATGGCGAAGATTACGATATCTATGTTCGTTTCAATGAGGAAAATAGATACAACACCAGTGCCATCTTTAACCAGCGTATTACGTTTAGGGATCCCTCTTCAGGACAGATAAAGGAAGTTCCCGTATCCGCTGTGGCCAAACAGGTGAACAGTACCGGTTTTAGTGCCATCAAACACCGGGACACCAAGCGTGTGGTTACCGTCTACTCTGCCTTGGCCCCTGGCTTTACGGATGCCGGAGCAATCGTGGGCAAGATACAGGAAGAGATGAACGATTTTGAAGGCTTGCCATCTGGTATCAAGGT
>JAUICT010000346.1 GCA_030429325.1 Bacteroidia bacterium | reverse complement strand
TTTTTTTAAATTTAGTTGGGTAGCAACTTCACGTCCATATACATCGCCCTTGTTTTTTAACTTTCGTTTTTTTACCAATTCGCGATTAGCCTTGAACGACTTTACCGCATCCAACATGAAACCGCCGCCTCCCATAGTATTTTAGTTTACTTATTTGTAGTAAGTTACCAAATTTTGTTACAAAAAAACGGTGAAATCAGCCTGAGCCAACTTTACCGTTTTATTGTTTACAGGAACAAATTCTCTAGTACTTGGCACTTTTTCCGTTGGCCTGTGTTCTTAAAATAAACGCCCTGATATCATCATTGGCCTTTTGTAAATCTTCCCGTCTTAGGTACATCATATGCCCGGAACGGTATCCTCTAAACTCAAACCTATCCTTCATGCGGCCACTGGGGTCTATTTGTGACATGGTATACTTTGCAGCAAAATAAGTACAAGCCCCATCGTAATAGCCAGATTGTACCAACACATTCAAATATGGGTTTTGGGCCATGGCCTGACGAAGATTTTCCCTAACATTATCATCATCATTGTTCCATGGGTGTACTGGCCCAAACATGTTGTACTTAATATCGGTCTTAAAGTTGAGCTCTTCCTGCAAATAGTAATTTATAGCGGGTGTGAAGCTGTGCAGCCAAGACGTCAATTCCGGGGAATAATCAGGGCTATCGCCAAAAACCTGTCTATCTATGCCAAGGTATCTGCTATCCAATCGGCCAACCGTATAGGCTCCTCTATCTTTCATCAGGGCTTTCCAGAAAAACTGGGTTGGGACATCCAGGTTATGATCTAGGATATCTTGTTCCTTTAGACCAGTATAATACGCCATTTTCTGGGCCACGGCCTTCTTTTCCGCATCAGGAATAAATCCACCTTTCGCAATGGCTGGAAGCAAGGTGTTTATGGTATAATCTTCCACTTCGGGCAGAACCTCCAATAGATCTTTGCTCTGCAACGCTAAAGGAAGTGCCTTATGATGCCATGCGGTGGCGGCAAAATAGGGGAGGTTTAGCGCACTGGAAACCGGGTCATTGTCACGGAAAACCTTATAATCGGCAGGAGAAACCATGATAACTCCGTTCAAATACATCCATTGTTGGTTTTGGAGGGCCAAGGATAATCCCATGACCCGGGTACCACCGTAACTTTCACCTACGATATATTTTGGAGAACTCCATCGGTTGTTTCTAGTCACAAAAGTGTTCAACCATTCGGCCAAATAGGCCGTATCGGCATTAATGCCAAAAAATCTTTCACGATCTACCTTCTCTCCGGTTTCAGGAATGGTTCTCGAATACCCGGTGTTGGCAGGGTTTACATAAACAATATCGGTGACATCCAACACAGAGAAAGGATTTTCCTTTACGCCATAGGGCTGAACAGGGTATCCCTCATCATCGATCTTAAGGATTCGCGGGCCTGTGTAGGCCAAATGCATCCAAACTGAACCGGAACCAGGCCCTCCGTTGAAAGAAATCAACAAAGGACGACTTGCACGATCTTTCACATTGTTCCGTGTATAGTAAGTGTAGTGAAGCGCCGCAACAGGCTCCCCCATTTCGTCCCATACAGGCTGGGTACCCGTAGTGGCCGTATAGTTGATGTTGATACCGTTTATGGTAACGGCATGTTGGGTTGTAATGGTTGTATCTACGGGTATTTTTCGGTTTTGGGCAATCACAAGGGAGGTACAGAGGGCTATGCCCAGGAAGAGATAGATTTTTTTCATTTTTAAGGTTAATTAGTCTAGCACTAAAAATAGGTATTTTAGGTAAAAGAACCCTTACCATCCCAAAAAATAAGGTCTTAACATTAAATTCAAGAATGCGAAACACAAAACCTGCCTAAACTTTACATTTTAACATTGATTTAAAACAAGCATAAACCAATCAACATGTAGGGCTAACTCAATCCTAAAGGTCCATCTCTAGTTTTGATAAAATACAAATAACCTTAAAACTAGACTTTATGAATTTGAAAAAATTATTCTTTGGATTAATGCTTTCTTCCGTGGTTGCATTCGGACTTACCAGTTGTGATGGGGAAGATGGAAAGAATGGCATCGATGGAACAGATGGTGTTGATGGTGTGGACGGAACCAACGGTCAGGATGGTGAAGATGGGGAGGACGGAGATGACCTAACCGTAGCGGAACTTGTTCCACTTACCAGTTCTGTAACCCCCAATACTGTATTTGAACTCAAGGGGGAATTCAGTACCTCTGCACAATTGGAAATGATCATGTCCTCGGCAGATATCCTTGAATCCGATTCCACTTTTGTATATGGGGCCTACATGGATGGAGCGGCATTGTATCCTTATGAAGATGGTACATATGCCTTCATCAACAACTTGGAAGCCGATTATTCCGTTGCCCGAATTCGTATGAACTCCGATTTGCAACCCTTGGAAGGCGATTACATCGTAAACTCTGCGGCTACCGCTTTCACAGCAATGTGTTCCGGTTCTTCCATTACTATTGAAGAGCATGGATTTGGCCCACTTTACCTTTCTGGAGGTGAATGGGGCGGAAATGCAAAAGGCGTATACAAAATCAATCCATTCCGCTCACCAGATGATAGGGTAGAGGCTGAAAGATTGCACGCACTTGGTGAATGGGCTACAGAAAATGCCGTTGCCATTGGAAAAGATGCCTATCCTACACAAACAGTTGTTTTTATGGGAGACGATGATAGCAACAACACATATCCCCAAGCACACTTTGGTATGTATGTGGGCAACAGGGGTGATCTTTACAGTGGGAAACTCTATGTGTTGAGAGGAAAGGATACCACAGAAACTGCCATTGGTGGTGGGGGTCTTAAGTTTGAAATGGGGATGGCTGAAGACGTTGAATACGATGTGGAATGGGTTGAGATGACTGAGCGAACCCTAGCCGAATTGAATCAAGAAGCCATTGACTCCGTTGCCATTGGATTCCAGAGAATTGAAGATATTGATTGGAGAAGAGGTTCCGCTGAAAATAACAGAACGGTTTTCTTCAACGCTACAGGTAGAATACGTTCCGATAACCCCGATTTGGCCAATAGAGGTACTTCCTTTGGAAGAGTGTACAAACTGGAACTTGACCCTAACAACCCCATAGGTGATGCAAAATTGACCGTTGTTGTTGATGGTGATTTGGAGGGTGGCAAAGGTGATGGTATGCACTCTCCCGATAATATTGTTGTTACAGAGAACTATGTATATGTTCAAGAAGACCCCAATGGATATGCTAATGAGAATGCAGACATTCAAGGTTATGCCAAATTGTGGCAATATGATATCGCCACAGGCACTTTTAAGGAAGTAATGGAGTGTAACCAAGTTGCTGCAGCTGGACTCGGTATTGGTAATACGGATTCTTATTGGGAAATTACCGGTATGATAGATGTGACCGACATCATCGGAGCTTCTGAGCCTACTTTTATCGGAGGGGCCCAAGTACACGGTTGGTCTTTTGACAGTAGCA
>JAUICT010000345.1 GCA_030429325.1 Bacteroidia bacterium | reverse complement strand
GATGATGTAATTGTCTTTAATCCATTGGAAAAAGAGGACATCCACAAAATCATTGATATAGAATTGGACAAGCTGTACAAAAGAATCAAGGATATCGGTTATGATCTTAGCCTTTCTGACAAGGCCAAGGACTATATAGCAGATAAAGGTTTTGATAAGCAGTATGGAGCAAGACCTTTGAAAAGAGCAATTCAAAAGTATATTGAGGATACTCTTGCCGAAGAAATTGTAAATTCCAAACTGGAGGAAGGAGACAGTATCTTTATGGATTTAGATGAAAAGAAAGAAGAGCTTACCATCAAAATAAAGAAAACGGAAAAGTCACCGGAAACCGAAAAATAAAATGAAAGGTACAAGCCAAAAAAAGCTGACGTCTGTCAGCTTTTTTTATACCCCGACTTTACCATACAAACGATATTTGCGCCTTTAATCTAATATTTTTCACCCCGCCTACCTTTCAATATATTTTCGCCATGAGACACTATAACTTTTTGGGGAATGAAATTTACTTCTACGAAGAAGACCATCGTGGTACGCGAATATCAATTGGACATTGGATCTGTACAGGTCTTTGACAATTATATGGTTGCTACCTTTGATGAAGGCGCTACAGTCACATTGGAAAGAGCCTATCAAATCATCGGAATATCGGAAATACATTTTAGGGACAGGGATTTTGGATACATCAGCCTGCGTAAAAATTCCTATGCGGTAGACCCTACCATCTACAACTACTTGCGAGGGTTGGAAAATCTAAAAGCATTTGCCATTGTTTCCAAAAAGGAGATAGACATGCACAACTTTAAGATTGAGAAGTTGTTCTACAAAAAACCTATGGAATTCTTTATCGAGTTTGAAAATGCCTTGGCATGGGTGAAAAAACGCATCAAGCCCAAAAAATAGATTAAAACACCCATTCTTTATTCCCTTTCCGCATTTTCCGTTTCTGGAGGGCTCAATAACTGTTTATAGGCCTCCCCTAGATTTCCAACAATATCAGAAGCTTTCAAAGCCTCATAACCTTTTTGAGATGCAGAAATGTCTCCTGCCAACCCATGTAGATATACACCAAAAACAGCCGCTTGCAAAGGCTCGTATCCTTGTGCCAACAAACCTGTAAGCACTCCTGCCAGCACATCCCCACTTCCAGCCGTGGCCATTCCCGGATTGCCTGTAGTGTTCACATATCCCTTGTCTTTGTAAACTGTTATCGTGTGCGCGCCTTTGATTACTAGAACAATATTGTACTTGGTTGAAAAAGCCTTTGCCTTTTCCAATTTCTCGAAATCGTCCTTCCATGTACCAATTAATCGCTCCAGTTCTTTGGGATGAGGTGTGAAGATGGACTGAGGGGGAACATCTTTTAACATGCCTGGGTTAACCGCCAGAATATTGAGTCCATCAGCGTCCACGACCAAAGGAGCCTCCACTCTTTTCAAAAAATCTTTGAATGCCTTTGCCGTCTGCTCCTGTGTTCCCAGACCCATGCCCATTCCAATCACTTTAGGTGTAAATGGCATATTGACTTCTGTAATGAAATCGTGTTCTTTATCAGTTAACACCATCACTTCTGGCAAAGCCGTTTGTAGGGAATGATACCCACATTGGGGTACAAATACAGTAACCAAACCGGCCCCTGAGGTTAAACAGGCATTACTGGCCAATTGTACTGCCCCTATTTTACCGTGGCTTCCCCCAACCATCAAAGCATGCCCGTAGGTGCCTTTATGTGAAAACTTTAGCCGTGGTTTGTATAAAGGCCATAGTTCGGGTTTTCCAATTAATTCATATGCTACTTCTTCGCCATTCAAGAATTCGGGATCCAATCCAATATCCAAAATTTCCCACTGGTTTACATATACCCCGGTACCCGGTAGAAAAAAAGCCAATTTGGGCACTTGAAAACTAAGCACATAACTCGCCGCTATCACATAATCTGGGTTCCAAGGCGCTCTATTTGTGGGTAATCCCGAAGGAATATCAACAGACAACACAAAAGCTTGGGATGCATTAATATGTGCAATCAATTGGCCTACCCAATCGTCTGGGGAGCGATTGAGACCAATGCCAAAAATTGCATCCACAACAATGTCGTTGGGTGAAATTTCGGGAAAGCCACTCTCCTCATTGATAAAGTCTGGCCAAATCTTTCTGTCCTTCAATCGTTCTAAGTTCAAGAGAAAATCTTTGGACCGCTTTTCACTATAATTTACCACATGCACCTTTATGGAATAATCATGCTCCTGAAGGTGTCTGGCCAGCGCTATTCCATCGCCACCATTATTTCCGATTCCGCAGAACAATTGAATATTGACACTCGTCCCACGCAAACGGGAGTGTATCCATTCAAAAAGTTTGGTTGCCGCCTGCTCCATAAGAACATCACTGGTAATCTGTTGTTTCTCTATTGTGAATTTATCAGCTTGATATATTTGTTGGGCGGAAAAAATTTTCATTCAACACAAAAATTTGATTATTTGTACGGATTTCGCAAAAACGACCAGAATCATTTGACGAAGTTTCCAAAAGTACTACTTTTATCACCTCATTAATTACCAATGCAAGTTAAACAAACGGATAGTAATCTTTTATTGATGAAAACTACTTCATCTATCTTCACCGTGATTACCACCACCCCTTTGGGGTAAGTCTGCTATATATCATCCGTCCGTTTATACAATTCATTTTTTCAATATTTCATATTCATATTTCATCATGAAAGTCTTAAAATTTGGTGGCACTTCAGTAGCCAATCCAGAAAATATACGTAAGGTAAAAGCCATAGTACAAAACCTTGGAAATCAAAAATCTGCCGTTGTAGTATCCGCATTTGGAGGAGTAACAGATTTATTGCTAAACACCTCAAAGTTGGCATCGGAACAAAACCAAGACTACAAAAAAACACTACAGGAAATAGAAAACAGGCACATTGGTGCTATAAAAGAACTTATTCCCGTACAAAACCAAAGTGCTGTTCTGAGCAAGGTAAAAAGTGATTTGAACGTCTTGGAAACCTTATTGGAGGGCTCCTTCCTGATTGGGGAACTCACCTCAAAACTATCCGATAAGATTGTAAGCTATGGCGAACTGCTTTCGGCCTACATCATCAGCGAGTTTTTTAAGTCCGAAGGTTTGGACGCCATTTTTAAAGATAGCAGGGAACTTATCATTACCGATGATAATTACGGAAAGGCCAATGTAGACTTCAAAAGAACCAATGCGCATTGCAATACTTTTTTTAAGTCCAATCAACATGATGTTGTTTTATTGCCAGGTTTTGTCGCTTCAAGTGATTCCGGAGATTCCACCACGTTGGGGAGAGGCGGTTCCGATTATACCGCCGCTATCATCGCCGCGGCCCAAGATGTAGATATCTTGGAGATTTGGACCGATGTAAGTGGTATGTACACGGCCAACCCAAAATTGGTAAAACAGGCAAAATGCGTTTCAAACATTAGCTATGAGGAAGCCATGGA
>JAUICT010000344.1 GCA_030429325.1 Bacteroidia bacterium | reverse complement strand
TTTTTTATCAAAAGCTTCTTGGAGATCAATCCCCGTTTGGTTGGCCAAGCAGAGTACTACAAAAAGCACATCGGCCAATTCTTCTCCAAGATCCTTGGCCTTGTCGGATTCTTTCTCGCTCTGTTCCCCATAACGTCGGGCAATAATCCGGGCCACCTCCCCTACTTCTTCCGTAAGTTGGGCCATATTGGTGAGCTCATTGAAGTAACGAACCCCGTGGTTCTTGATCCATTCATCTACAGCTAATTGGGCGTTTTGTATGTTCACAATGATGTTGTTTAGGTTACCAAATATTCTGGCACAAATTTAATACGCTCTGGACTAATCCTGTAGTTTTTCCAGCACCAAGTAGCTTTGGTTCTAAATATTTACGTGTTCTAATCAAATTCTTGACAAAACCACCTTCTCCGACTCTTTTTCAACCACTTGACGATAAAACTCTTTGAGTCCCAAATAATAACTTGGAGGGAAAATAGCTGTATTCATTTTCATTTCCACACGAACATTAATAAAGTTCTGATTAGCGGAAATGTTGTATTTAAATTGCCCCAAATTATCTGGGAGTGCCATAGCAAAGGGCTCTGGCAAATGCTCTACTTTATATCCTTCTGGAATGTTTATGGTAATCAAGTATTTATCTTCCCAAGGAAATCCGTAATCTATTGGATATTCCCTTTTTTCTGATTTGAACGGATTCTCACCCATGGCAAGGTGAAACATGGGAGAGAGATATAATTTTCCCGAAATGGATTCAAATGCGTCTTCTTTGTAAAAGTTAAAATTCTGTACTATCGGTTTATCCAAATTTAGATTGTTCTGCATATTGTACTCAGAAATTTCAATATCCCCCATTTCTTTTTCCAAATTCCCAAGAAATGATTCCTCTGTTCCTTTGTTGTAACGGTTTCTAAAAACAAGCGCGTTGTGATTGGTATACTGTTGCCTACACTTAGCTTCCATGGATCCATCTTCATTGAGTTCAACCGTCATAGTTATGGCATCCATAGAGCTTTTCTTGGGCATCAGGTCAATTTCTTCAGAATTCCCATTTTCAGAAATCATCCTTCCATACCAGTTTAATGTCCTGGTGGGCAATACATCCATGGTACTAAAGGCATTGGTCGCATCGAACAAATGATATTCTCCATTTATTTTGCTCACAGCTACCACGTAGTTATACCCTTGCAGGGTTGGGAAAAGTGGAATTCCATTGTCCCGTGTGCTCACCAAGACCGGATATGCAGGAATATTGGCATGGTTGAGCATTGATACCAACATCAGGTTTATGTCGGCGCAGTTCCCTGTTCCTTCTTTGTACGCTTTTTTGGTGCCCTCATCCGAAGTATATCCCACAAAGGAGTTCCATTTGACCTTTTCCTTAACAAATGCCAATATCCTTTTGGTCTTTTCATGTGGGTCACTTGCTCCCTGTAAGACCATATTTAGTTCTTCCTCATAATAATTGCTTTTTTTCATTTCATCTCCAAAAGAACTGTACTCGTAAACTGTCTTTGCCACATCATCCCATGTTTTGGAGTAAACATCATAAGTGGATCCTGGGATTTCCAAGGATTTAATCTCAAAAGTAACTCCAGACCTGAAATTAACTATGTTGGATACAAAACTTTCATTTTTTAAAGCGGGTATATCATGTAGGCCATAAGAAACCTTTGTCACCTCCATACCCAAGCTTGCATCCCTATTCTTATCTACTTTGGGTGCCAGAAGAAGAAAACCTTTTTGTCTTTGGTTGAATTTAAAATATTCTGGAATTCTCATTTCGGCCTCCAATCTTTTGATGGGAACAAAATGCTGAAATACAAATTCATCTATACTTTGAACAAAAGGCGAAATTACCTTATATTGATACTCCACAACGGAACCTGCTTTCACGTTGGGCATGGTAAATTTTACTTGGTTCCTGTTTTTGGATTGTTTTGACTTGAAGATGCTCCCTTTATCTAGTTTGGTCTTAATTACTCTATCCCCTTCCAGTGTATACGTATACCCTTTTATGGAAGTTGCCTTTTCATCGTTGGAACCGCTCTCATAAAGATTAATTGCTTTTGTCGCGTAATCAAATCCGTCAGTGTTATAGATTTTTATCCGTTCATGTACCTCAGTCACAAGTTCGAGTCCTATTGTACTATTGTAGGTATAGTAAGATTGCCGCTTCTTCAACAAATAAGCAGCGGGAGCTGAAGTATCCTTGGCATAGGTGGTTTCCAAAAGTTCCTCTTTGGATACTTTTCCAAATTTTAAGTCTTGTCCTTGCATATGGACAGAAACCAGGGCAATCAGTATCGTAAGTATTCGAATCATAAGTCTCTACGTTTTAAAACAATTTTTTGGTTATCTAACTTGGCAACGTTCCTTCTAAAGGATCTATACTTGTTGTAGTCCTCTTTTGGATAATGTCCTTTTTTTATGAGTAGTTTCCTTTTATACAACAACTCCGTATCGCTCTTTTTATGAACCTCTACTTCGTATGTTCCAAATTTGGTTTCTTCGGCATGCTTCTCTGGTAAAAAAGTGAAAGAAAAATTTTGGGGCAACTGAATGATAAATTCATCCTCATCCAAATACCCTCTCTGTATAACAAATGATTGTTTTCTGTTTCGATATCTGGGCGGCACAAAAGAATTGTTGTCCAATGGATTTAAAGTGAGTAAATAATCCTCCCCATTTTTAGAAACAAAATCATGTGCTTTTAGCTGAATTTCTTCAGTAAAAACCACATCTTCTCTATTATTTACAAAGCTGTAATCTGTTACGCTTAATCCATTGATGTTCCCCCAAAACTTTTTGTAATATTCAATGACATCTTCCTTTTTGTCTCGCTCCAATCCAAAATGATCATCATAGCGCACTCCCATGGTCTCAATTGTAACCTTGGCTTCAAGGGAAAGATCTTCAAGAATTTTATAAGTGGAACGAATTTTCTTAAGGTTTTGCTCATTTAAATAGGACGTGGTAGTTACAATTTCACCACCGTCGGGTTTTACTACCAAAACCTTTCTATCATCCGTAAAATCGCCTATAAACCCAAAGGGGTGTACCTGGGATGTACAATCTATCCAAAAATATTCTCCTTTGTAAGGGATGGCCACAATGGCATGGTTGCCTTGCGATAGATCCGCAAAACCCTCTTTAAAGTCAACCTTGGTACCTCCAGCCTCAACCACAACATAGTACGATTCTACCCCAACTGCTTTCAGCAAAGCCATTGTATAGTTTGAAAGTCCTTTACAATCCCCATATTTCACCCTATCCACCTCAATGGCGCTTATAGGCTGAAAGCCCCCTATTCCAATCTGCACACTAATATATCTGGTATTGTCCTGCATGTACTGGTAGACAATCTTTGCCTTCTCAATATCATCATCCACCCCTTGTACAAGTTCTTTTACTTTTTGTATGGTAGCGTCCTCCAAGTTTGTACGACCTGCTAAAAGCTCTTTTTGTATCCAGAGTCCCAAATCTTTCC
>JAUICT010000343.1 GCA_030429325.1 Bacteroidia bacterium | reverse complement strand
TGGAAATGATTTCGTGAATAATTTCATTCCCTTTTTTGGGTATGATTTCCTCAGTGTAATCGGGAATAGCTTTGTAAAGGCATATGGGAGGTTGGATTACCGGTTTGCACCGAAAAACCACCTTCTTTTTTCCGCAAATTTTGCCAATGTGGAAGACGATCTTTTTAGAACTGGAAACTGGTTTACAGAACCGAGTTTTACGGGATATGGAATAGGGTATGGATTTGAGTCTTTTTTAGGCCCTATTCAAGTTTATTATTCTTGGACACCGGAGATAAACAATGACAGTATTTTCTTTAGTGTGGGATATTGGTTCTGATGAGGGAAGATGCATGAAAACCTGCATTTTTCTTAAGAATTTGCAAAAAAAACTGCGTCAGGACACCATTATCGTGCAAGTATAGTTAAAGTCCGTTAAAAACTCATTTTCCTACAAAACCTTGATGTATCTTTACATCAAATAAGGGGTGGTTCCCTTATAACTTTAAGTATTGGTTTTTCATAATTTAAAGTTTGGTTGGTTATTTAGGAAAAGCCCAGTTTTAAGACTGGGCTTTTTTTGTACATACTATTTTGGAACAAGTTTTGTTTAAGTAATTGTAAAGATATTAGCCCCGATGACGATTTTAGTAATTTTATAGCGAACTAACTGCTTATGAAAAAGATACTTATTACATTTTTATTGCTCTGTAGCCTGTCGGGCTTTTCCCAAGAAAAAGTACCGGCGTTCAAAGCGGGCGAATGGCTAAAATTCCGTATTCATTACGGATTTCTCAATGCCAGTTATGCCACATTGCACCTGAGTTCCAAAAATTTGGACGGGGTTCCGGTATACCACGTGGTGGGTGAAGGGAAGACCACTGGATTTGCCAGCATATTTTTTAAGGTAGACGACACCTACGAAAGTTACTTTGGAAGACATGATGGAAAGCCATATAGGTTTATCCGTAAAATTGATGAGGGTGGATATACCAAGGACATAGAAATCGATTTTAACTATGAAAAGGATACGGCGGTCCTAAAAGACAATAAAAATGGCACGCAAATGGACATTCCTGTGCATGATCGCATCCAAGATTTATTGTCGGCTTCCTATTTTTTAAGGAACACTTATGGTCTTGACCATTTTGAGATAGGCCAATCCATTGACTTGGATATGTTGTTCGATGACGACGGCGTTTTCAAGTTCAAGCTAAAATATTTGGGAAAAGAAATCATCCGAACCAAGTTTGGAAAAGTGGAATGTCTTAAATTTAGGCCGATGGTTCAATCTGGAAGGGTTTTTAAGGAAAAAGAAAGTCTTACCCTTTGGGTTTCCAATGACCTGAACAAGATTCCCATCCGGATCAAGGCAGATTTGGCGGTAGGTTCCCTAAAAGCCGATTTGGACGGGTACAACGGACTCAGAAATCAGTTTAGAATAATAATGAAATAGCATTGATGAAGAATGATGCGCTAATTCAATCCCAAATAAACAAACTTGAGGAAAAGTATAAAAACTCGGGACAAGACCTAAGTTCGTACTTGGATGGATTGCTTTACCAAAGATACCTTACCTATTGGGATTACATTCACCTAGATACGCTTTTGAGTATTCAGGTGCCCCGAACCCATTTCCCGGATGAGGAGATTTTTATCCTGTATCATCAGATCACGGAACTCTACTTTAAACTCATTCTTCATGAACAAAAGCAAATAACCGAAGATAAATCCCAAGACCTTCGCTACTTCATAGAAAAGGTCAATAGGATGAACAACTATTTCAAGGCCCTAATATCATCCTTTAGCATAATGATCAAGGGGATGGAGCGGGAACAGTTTCTAAGATATAGAATGGCATTGCTGCCTGCAAGCGGGTTTCAGTCTGCCCAGTACAGGATGATAGAGATTTATGCCACCCCATTGGAAAATCTGGTGCACCATACCGAGCGGGATTCATTTTCTTCCCAAAACGAAATAGAGGAGCTTTTTGAACATATTTATTGGAAAAAGGGCGCAACAGACAAGGCCACAGGAGAAAAGACACTTACCCTAAAACAGTTTGAGATACGGTATACCCCAAGATTGCTTAGAATTGCCAACCAAGTAAAGGAGAGTACCATTTACCACAAATACCTTCAACTGCCCGAATCTTCCAGAAAAAATAAAGACCTGATCAAGGCGTTAAAAGATTTGGATATCAATGCCAATGTTAACTGGCCCCTGATGCATATGGGCTCGGCATACCGATATTTGGCCAAGGAAAACCAAGAACTGGATGCCACTGGAGGCACCAATTGGAAGCAGTTTTTACCACCAAGTTTTCAAAAAATAATATTTTTCCCAACTTTGTATTCAGAAAATGAGCTGGATGAGTGGGGAAAACAATGGGTGGATCACATTTTTAATCCCGCAAACAAAGAATACAAGGAAACATAAGCATGCATAAATTTTTTGGGGCAACTTTGGCATTGATAACGGTATTGGTGTCATGTAAACAGGACAAGGTTTTGGTGGATGAATTGGTGAAAGTTGAAACCATAGAGAAACCGCCAGTAACACATTTTGGATTCAATCTTGAGGAATTCAACGTGGTCCATGATACGGTAAGAAGAGGGGATAGTTTTGGGGAGCTAATGCTCAGAAACAAAGTGGACTATCCAAAAATTGCGACTATTTCAGAAAATTTCAGGGATACTTTCGATGTACGGAAAATTAAAGTGGGTAAACCCTATACCATTCTTAAATCCAAGGACACTTCTGAAGTAGCAGAGATTTTTATCTATCAAAATGATAAAATAAACTATACCGTAGTGGATCTAAGGGATAGTGTAACGGCATACAAGAGCAAGAAAAAAGTAAAATTGAGAGAGCGTGAAGTAGGGGGTGTCATCACCAACAATCTTTCCGAAACGTTGGATAATTTAGGGGTTGACTACAACGTTACCATAGACCTTTCTGAAATTTACGCATGGACCATTGACTTCTTTAGGTTGGAAAAAGGAGACAAGTTTAAAGTCATTTATGACGAGCGATACATTAATGATAGTATTTATGCAGGCCGGGGCCCCATAAAAGCAGCCTTGTTTGAGCACAAAGGAAGAACCATTTATGCATTTCCGTATGTGACCGATTCCTTAAAGAACATCTTGGATTATTATGATCAAGATGCCAATAACCTTAGAAGTACGTTTTTAAGGGCTCCCATAAAATTCGGATATAGATTGTCTTCCAGATATAATCTAAAACGTAGGATTGCTTATTATGGCTATAAGGTAAGACCACACAAAGGCACAGATTATGCTGCGCCCATAGGCACCCCGATCATTGCAACGGCAGATGGTACCGTGACCGAATCTACTCGAAGGGGAGGTAACGGAAAATATGTGAAGATTAAGCACAATAGTGTTTACAGCACCCAGTACCTCCACATGAAGAACCAAAAAGTGAGGAAAGGTGATTTTGTTCGACAAGGCGATGTAATTGGATGGGTAGGAATGACAGGCAATACAGGTGGCCCCCAC
>JAUICT010000342.1 GCA_030429325.1 Bacteroidia bacterium | reverse complement strand
TTATAGTATTGAAATCCGGAGTAACGCTTCGGATTTTTATTTTTGCAGAATCTAAACCTATAGCAATTATGGATTTATCACAAGAAGAGTGGACAGAGCAATTGGAAAATGATGACAATGCCGTTATTTTGGATGTCAGGACCCCTGAAGAAATTGAGGAGGGGTATATTCCAAATGCCATCAAAATAGACATTTATTTAGGTCAGGAGTTTATTGATGGACTGGAGGAATTGGACAAATCCAAGAACTACTACGTTTACTGTAGATCCGGTAACCGAAGCGGACAAGCCTGCGCGATTATGAACAGTATTGGCTTTGAAAACACCTATAACCTTGAAGGAGGATTCATGAATTGGGAAGGTGAGGTGGCCGAGTAACCAAGGCTGACAAAATCACCTTTTTTTAGATTATCCCAAAAATGTTGGCCAATTTAGTATATTGTCGGCATGAAGGAAGACTTGCTCCATTTTATATGGGGGCAAAAAAAGCTTCATGGAAGACAACTTACCTCAACTGCCAACGAAGCCATACACATTAAGGCCCCGGGAGTCCCAAATCAGTATGCAGGTCCAGATTTTTTCAATGCCAGCGTGGAAATCGGTTCGCAAATCTGGGTGGGTAATGTGGAAATCCATCTGAAATCTTCGGATTGGTATGCCCATCATCATGAGATGGACCCTAACTACGATAATGTTATACTCCACGTGGTTTGGGAGGATGATGTTTCTGTTTTTCGGAAAGATGGGTCGCCGATTTGCACTTTGGAGGTTAAAAACTATGTATCTACCGGATTGCTGGGTCGGTATAGGAATCTATTGGAAAATGCAAGACCGAAATTTATCAATTGCGAAAAGGATTTTGGCGGAATTGATACGTTCTTGGTAGAAAATTGGCTCCACAGGCTCTATATTGAACGCTTAGAACAAAAATCCAATGTCATTTTTAAACTTCTTCAAAAGTCCAACAACGATTGGGAAGGGGTGTTGTTTACCTTATTGGCCAAGAATTTTGGGACTAAGGTCAATGGGGTTTATTTTCTGGAACACGCCCAAAAACTGGATTTTTCCATAGTCAGAAAAACTAGCGGTGAATGGTGGCAATTGGAAAGTTTACTGTTTGGACACTTTGGGCTATTGCACAAGGATGATTGCCCAGACCAGTATTATTTGCACCTCAAAAAGGAGTACCAATATCTGGCCAGAAAATTTGACCTGCCATCAGCTTTGGGAAAACCTGATTTTTATGGATTGCGGCCTGCCAATTTTCCTACCATAAGAATATCGCAATTGGCGCATCTATATGCAAAACAGCAAAAACTTTTTGCCCGTCTTATGGAGCTAGGAGATCTGGAGGATCTTTATAAAAGCTTCCAGGTAGGTGTAGCACCCTACTGGGAAAACCATTATACCTTTGGTAAAGAATCCAAAAAGAGCCAAAAAAGGCTTTCCAAAAGTTTTATCGATTTGTTGGTCATAAACACCGTGGTCCCCCTCAAATTTTGTCATGCAAAACATATGGGCAAAGATGTGAACGATGAGCTAATTTCTTTGATTTCACAAATTGGAAAGGAAAAGAATACCATTGTAGATGGGTTCGAGAATTTGGGTTCCCCCACAAAAAATGCACTCGAAAGTCAGGCCAAAATTCAACTACACACCCAATACTGCTCAAAAAATAAATGTCTTCAATGCGCATTGGGCGTGCATTTATTGAACAGAAATACATAATTTTAGCCATGGCTTTATTTTACGATACGCTGTACTATTTCCAAAAAAGGGGTTTTGAGGTCTGCAGGCGCATAGCGGAACGTTTGGGCATTCGTGCCAGAGTGGTGCGTACCACTTTTATATACCTCACCTTCGTTACCTTAGGATTTGGTTTCGCCCTTTACCTCTTTATTGCATTTTGGCTTAAGATCAAAGATTTAATTTATACTAAGAGAACCTCTGTTTTTGATCTTTAAATATGATACGATTATTACGATCTAAAATAGTTTGGGCCCTGTCTTTAATGGTGTTGGTTCTGTTGTTTGGCGTAGTGGGCTATAGGTTTATATCCGATTACAGTTGGATTGAAGCTATCTACATGACCATTATCACGGTCACTACTGTGGGTTTTTCGGAAGTTAGGCCCTTGGATGCCGAAGCAAAGATTTTTACTGTAATTTTAATTGTGACCAGTGTTTTCATTTTTGCTTTTGCTATATCGGTGGTCACGGAATATATTTTGGGAAGAAGCTCCTTGGAGCTATTAAAAAAGAAGCGAGTGAAAAAACAGATAGAAAGGCTCTCAAAACATGTAGTGGTCTGTGGTTTTGGTAGAAATGGCATGCAGGCCGCGGAAAAGCTCATGGCTTACAACAAACCTTTTGTGGTAATTGAGCGGGACAAGGAAGTTATTGAGCGGTATGAAAATGAGATCTTGTTCGTGGAAGGCGATGCCAATGAGGACGATATCTTATTGCAGGCAGGCATAGAAAAGGCCCAATACCTAATCACCGCCGTGCCCGATGATGCTGCCAATCTGTTCATTGTACTTTCTGCCCGGCAATTGAACAAAGAACTATTCATTATTAGTAGGGCTTCCCAAGTGACCTCCTTAAAAAAATTAGAGTTTGCAGGTGCCGATAAGGTGATAATGCCCGATAAGATTGGTGGGGACCACATGGCATCGTTGGTGGTAATGCCAGATTTGATCACATTCATGGATAAGCTATCCTTGGAAGGGGAACATACCACCAATTTGGAAGAAGTGGAAATCGAAGAGTTTACCAACCAAATGGATTGCAGTTCCATACGTGATCTAGATCTACGTAGAAAAACAGGTTGCACTATAATAGGGTACATAGCTCCCGATGGCGAATATATCATCAATCCAGAGGCAGACGTGGTGCTTCAGCCTAAAAGCAAGGTGATCGTATTGGGCAGGCCGGAACAAATACGAAAACTCAACCAAATGTTTCGGATTGGATAGTTAAAAGATCATTAAATTTTTCTGCGTAAATTTTTTTTATGATATTGCCCGAATTACATCAAATCAAATAATCAAAAACTTATTTATGAAGTATAAACTTCTTTCAGTTTTAACCTTATTGTTGCCACTATCAACTTTTGCACAAGAAGCTACAAAAAAAGGCTTGGATGAACGTGTAAACGACGCATTCATGCCTTTTGCGGTTTGGTGGGAAGGATTTATCCTGACCTCAGTGCCTGTTGGGGAATACAACATCCCCATTGTGCTTATTTTGTTGGTTTTTGGAGCAACATTTTTTACAATTTATTTCAAATTCCCCAACATTTTAAAGTTTCCGTTGGCCATCAACGTGGTGCGGGGCAAATATGAGGAAGTTGAAATGTACGGTCTTGAAAAAGTGGAATTGCACATGACTGATGATGGTGATATCCCAGATACCATTCGCGATGAAAGCGAAGAAGGGGAGGTAAGCCATTTTCAGGCACTGGCAACTGCGGTTTCAGGAACAGTCGGCTTAGGAAACATAGCTGGT
>JAUICT010000003.1 GCA_030429325.1 Bacteroidia bacterium | reverse complement strand
GCAGTGACATATATGATATTTTGACACACCTTACCTTTTTGTTCATTGAGTCTGGTAAAATAAGTAAACGGGTATTGGTTGATGAAGGGAATGCCACCATTAGGGATTGGGACAAGCTTACCGATTTTGTGTTGAGCGAGGAAAAAGGAGATGATGAAAGAGAAGTGGCATTGATCCATGCCGCCAATATTTTGGGAAGGACTTTTGATGAGGTTGTCGCTATTCACAACAAATTGTGCACCCCAGAGAATCCAGACCAGTTCCTGAACGTTATCTACTGGTTGGGCAAACTGGCCATTGAGGAAGAGACTACAGGGAACAAAAGGACCATAACGTTTAGTCCATTGCTTAGGGAACGATTGGGCCATCACATACACGGAGAACGGTGGGCCTATAAAATAAAGCGTACGCTAAAGGAGAACAATTTATTGTCACGTCCCATTCATATTATCAGTGCCAATATGCACAGTGTCATGAATTCACTTTTTGCCAAAAAAACCTTGGCAAAGGAATTTCCCAACGCAAACTCTTTGGAAGTTTTTGAAGCTTTGAGCGCTGCCAAGAACAAGAATCTGAATAAAAGGGTAAAGTCCGTTGCCGAGAAGAATGGGATGATTTTTTTGGATGATGAGTCTGGTGCCAATATAGACGTACAGATTTTTGATACGGCCAAGTTCGGTAAAGATAAGTGCTGCTATGATTTGCCCAAGGGTGTTTCTGAAGAACAAAAACCCGTTATATTTGTGATGGACTATGCCTTTGGCGAACAGGCCTATGAAACCATAGATGAACTTTTGAAACCTTTGGAGGAAGGAGACCAGAAGTATTTTTTAAACGTAGACTCCGTTTCCATCATGGGTAAAGCAGGTATTTTGGAAGGGGGCAAGGGAGATTTAATGATTCCATCGGCACATATTTTTGAAGGGACAGCGGACAATTATCCGTTTCATAATGAACTGTGCGCCTCGGATTTTGAAGGGAATGGACTGAAGGTTTTGGAAGGTGCCATGGTAACGGTTCTGGGCACATCGTTACAAAACAAGGACATCCTTCGATTTTTTCACGAATCCACATGGAACGTGATAGGATTGGAAATGGAAGGGGTGCACTATCAGAAAGCGGTACAGTCTGCCTCAAAGATTCGGAAGAGCATTAAAAAAGACGTAAAGGTAAGATACGCCTATTATGCATCGGACAACCCATTGGAGACCGGAAGTACATTGGCCTCAGGGGGATTGGGAACAACAGGGGTAAAACCCACCTATTTAATAACGGACAGGATTTTAAAACAAATATTCAATTCATAACATGGCGGACCAACCAGCAAATCAGAACACTTCAGATGAAATAGACTTGGGACAGCTGTTTCAGATAATCGGAAGGGGTTTCCAAAAATTCTTCAATTTTATAGGAAACATTTTTAAGGGGCTTTTTCATTTGTTGATGTTGTTCCTTCTCTTTTTGCAGAAGCATTTTATTATCCTTGGAACTACTTTGGTCCTTGGAGGTGTTGCCGGATATTTTTTGGACACCATTACACCCGAAAAGTATGTTTCCAAAATGGTTGTTGAGCCTAATTTTAACAGTGTTCAACAATTGTACAATAACTTGGATTTTTATAATGACTTGGCCATGGCCCAAGATTCGTCGGCCCTTGCCACAGCATTGAACATTACGGAGCGTGAAGCGGCCAGTATAAAGGAAATATTCGCGGATTCCTATTCGGATGAAAACCAAAAAATTAAGCTCTTTGATGAGTTTATCAAGGAATTGGATAGTACAACCATTAAGACCATCGATTTTGAAAACTATCTTAAAAACTTTAATTCGTTAGATGCTAGGTTTCACCAAATATCAGTAATAAGCACCGATAATAGAGTGGCCAAAAAGATGCAACCGGCAATAATAAATTCCATTTCTGTCAACGATTACTTCAAGCTTCAAAAGAAGATAAATGACGAAAACTTAAAGCTACAAGAAGAAATATACAAACAACAACTTATTGAAATTGATTCTTTACAAAGCCTCTACAGAACTGTTTTGGTTAAAGAAGCGGATAAACCCATGCAAGGAACGAACATTAGTCTAGCGGAAGGAGGTGAATCCAAAAACAGGGAATTGGCTTTGGTACAAGAGAAAGATGTTCTCAAAGAGAAGCTAGTAGAACTCAATGAAGAAAGGGCGAACAAATCTACCATAATAAATGTAATCAGCGACTTTCCAACTAGGGGAGTAGAAATGAAAGGTATTTGGAACAGTTATAAATTTAAATTGCCCATTCTTCTTCTTGTTGCAATGCTGGCGGTCTTGGGAATTATAAACTTGAACAAGTTTCTAAGAACTTACAAAAAGAACTAGCCATTTAGGGGTAGTGCCGACCAATTTCTGCAATAACTGGAATCTATATAACTTAAATGGTCAGGGTAATTGTAACAGGAGCAGGAGGACAATTGGGACAGACACTACAAGAGTTTTCCCCTAACCTTAAAAATGTTCAGTTCGAGTTTAAGACAGCTAGGGATCTTGATATTACCGATGGCTTGGCGGTGTTTGAGTTGTTCGAAAGCAATACATACGACTATTGCATTAATTGTGCCGCCTATACCAATGTTGAGCAAGCTGAGAAGACCCCGGAAGCCGCATATCAAGTTAATACGGAAGCCGCCAAAAATATAGCTATGGCTTGTGTCAAAGGTAAAACCACATTGATCCACATTTCAACGGACTATGTTTTTGACGGAGAAAAGGAAGGTTCTTACACAGTAGAGGATGAACCCAATCCCATTAATGTTTATGGCCTGTCCAAACTAAAGGGAGAAGAATATATTCGAGATATCTTATCCGACCACTACATTATTAGAACATCGTGGCTGTACAGTAAAAAGTATGGGCATAATTTCTATCGCACAATAGTGCAAAGGGCTAATGAAGGGATTGATCTGTACGTTACAGATGATCAGAGAGGATGCCCTACCAATACCGAAACATTGGGGAAGTTCATCCTTAATCAAATTATTGAAGGGAACTTACCATTTGGAACCTATCATTGTACTGATAAGGTTCCGATGACATGGTACAGCTTTGCACAGGAAATCCTCAAAGAGAATGGTTTGAGTGACAAAGTGAGACTTGAAGTGGATAGGAATTATCGTACTTTCGCAAAAAGACCCAAGAACAGTGTTCTGGGGTAAGATTCAAATGGGTTAGATGTAGTGTGGCCACAGATAAACATTCGTAAATTGCTTTGATGAAAAAGTATGCCCAAAAGGACATATTAATAACAGGAGGGGCCGGGTTCATTGGATCCCATGTGGTTAGAAGGTTTGTTCAAACCTATAAAGAATACCACATCCATAATCTTGACGCCCTTACTTATGCGGGCAATCTGGAAAACCTAAGGGATATTGAAACTTCCGAAAACTATTCTTTTGTAAAAGGAGACATTTCAGACGCAGGGTTTATCAATCAACTCTTTCAAGAAAACAGGTTTGATGGGGTAATACATCTGGCGGCAGAGTCGCACGTGGACCGCTCCATCACTGAGCCGTTATCATTCGTAAAAACCAATGTGTTGGGCACTGTCAATCTTTTGAGTGCTTCATTGGGTTTGGCTAAAAAGAATCCTGATTTTAGGTTTTATCACATCAGCACAGATGAAGTATATGGTGCTTTGGGGGAATCAGGACTTTTTACGGAGCACACACCATATAGCCCCAATTCTCCATATTCTGCATCAAAAGCAAGTTCCGACCATTTTGTAAGGGCCTATGGGGAAACCTATGGGCTGCCCTTTGTGATTTCCAACTGCTCCAACAATTATGGTCCAAACCATTTTCCTGAAAAGCTCATTCCACTTTTCATCAACAATATTATGAACAACAGGGCACTGCCGGTTTATGGTGACGGAAACTACACCCGGGATTGGTTATACGTTAAAGACCATGCTGTGGCCATTGATTTGGTTTTTCATGATGGGCAAAATGGGGAAACCTACAACATTGGAGGGTTTAATGAGTGGAAGAACATTGATTTGGTAAAATTACTTTGCCAATTAATGGATGAAAAGCTTAAGCGACCGCAAGGGAGTTCTGAAAAACTCATCACCTTTGTGAAAGATCGCCCAGGACATGATCTAAGGTACGCCATTGATGCCACCAAGATCAACAAAGAGTTGGGTTGGAAACCGTCTGTAACCTTTGAAGAAGGCCTTGCTTTGACCATAGACTGGTATTTAAACAACCAAGAATGGCTAGATCATGTAACTTCAGGCGATTATAAAACCTATTATGACAAACAATATCAGCAATAAATGGGCATGAAAGGAATTGTTTTGGCAGGCGGAACCGGGAGCAGATTGCACCCGCTGACCCTTTCGGTGAGCAAGCAACTGATGCCCATTTACGATAAGCCCATGATTTATTATCCTTTGTCTACCCTAATGTATTCTGGCATCAGGGAGATACTAATCATTTCCACCCCAAAGGACCTTCCGATTTTTCAGGAACTTTTGGGAGATGGCAATAAATATGGCTGCTCGTTTTCTTATGCCGTACAAGAAGCCCCAAACGGACTTGCAGAGGCATTTATCATTGGAGAGGAGTTTATTGGGAGCGATAAAGTTGCTTTGATTCTTGGCGATAATATTTTCTACGGTACGGGCCTTTCAAGGCTCCTACAATCCAACAATGACCCGGATGGAGGGATTATCTATGCGTACCGGGTAAACGATCCCCAACGGTATGGTGTTATTGAGTTTGATGAAGATGGAAAAGCCATTAGCATTGAAGAAAAGCCTAAAATGCCGAAATCCAATTATGCGGTTCCCGGGATTTATTTTTATGATAATGAGGTGGTCTCCATTGCAAGGAACATTAAACCAAGCAATCGTGGCGAGCTAGAAATTACCGATGTAAATAAAGAATATTTGAAGCGTGGAAAGCTTAATGTAAGCATTTTGGACAGGGGTACAGCTTGGTTGGACACGGGCACCTTTCAAGCATTGATGCAGGCTTCGCAATTTGTTGAGGTCATTGAGGAACGGCAAGGTGCCATAATTGGATCCATTGAAGTGGCAGCGTATGAAATGGGATATATCAACAAAAACCAGTTTGAGGTATTGGCAGAACCACTAATGAAAAGTGGCTACGGAAAACGATTGTTAGGCATATTAAACAAAGAAGTATGATCAAAGCAACAGAGACTAAACTAAAAGGCTGTTTTGTTTTGGAGCCCACAATCCACGAAGATGAACGCGGCTTTTTTTTTGAAAGTTACAACCATAGGGATTTTTGTGAGGCAATTGGCCAAGAAGTAAACTTTGTACAAGATAATTTTTCGTTTTCCACCAAAGGGGTGTTAAGGGGGCTGCACTATCAGAAAGGAGAACACGCACAGGCCAAATTGATTTCTGTATTGAAAGGAAGAATTCAAGATGTTGTGGTTGATTTGCGTAAAGATTCTCCTACCTTTGCCCAGCATTTATCGATTGAATTAAGCAAGAAGAACAAAAAGCAACTGTTCGTGCCAAAAGGTTTTGCCCATGGCTTTTTAGTGCTTAGCGAAACGGCACATTTATTTTATAAATGTGACAACTATTATAACAAGGAAGCTGAAGAGGGAATTAGGTATGACTATAAACATTTGATGATTGATTGGCAAATGGCGTCGGATCATATAGTGCTTTCAGAAAGGGATAAAAGATGGCAGACCACTGTACCAATTTGAAAGAAAAGGAAACGATAGGACGGATAACCCATTCAGTAAAACAAATAATAATTAACCAAAAAAATCCCTGAGTTGGCAAAAAAAAGAAATTTAATAGTTTTTGGAACCAGACCCGAAGCCATTAAAATGGCCCCATTGGTGAAGGAGTTTGAGAAGCATAGCAACATTTTTGAGACGAAGGTTTGCATTACCGCCCAGCATCGTGAAATGCTTGATCAAGTGCTTACTTTTTTTGAGATAAGCCCAGAGTATGACCTAGACTTAATGAAACCCAATCAAAACCTGTTTTCGCTTACAGCGAACATCATAGAGGGGCTAAAACCTGTACTTGAGGAATTTAAGCCAGACTATGTTTATGTACATGGGGATACTACAACCACAATGGCCACAAGTATTGCCGCTTTTTATGCAGGAGCAAAAGTTTGCCATGTAGAGGCTGGTCTTAGAACGTTTAACATGCAATCACCATTTCCTGAAGAAATGAACCGATGTGTTACAGGGGTTGTCTCCAACATTCACTTTTCCCCAACAGCAACATCCAAAGAAAACTTGCTTTCGGAAAACAAAAAACCGGAATCCATTGTGGTTACTGGAAACACCGTAATAGACGCTTTAAAGTTTAGTGTTGGCAAAGTAACTTCATCATATAAAGACAAAGAGATAGAAGACCTTGAATCCCAAGTAGACTTTAACAAAAGAATCGTTTTGGTCACGGGACATAGAAGGGAAAATCACGGACAAGGGTTTATCAATATTTGTGAGGCACTAAAACAGTTGACCTTGGATCATTCAGACATACAAATTGTTTACCCCGTTCACTTAAATCCAAATGTTCAAAAGCCAGTATATGAAATATTGGAGGGAGTTGAAGCAATCAAACTGATTACCCCCTTGTCTTACCCAGCATTTGTTTGGTTAATGAACAAATCCTACATGATAATAACGGATAGTGGTGGCGTACAAGAGGAAGCGCCAAGTTTGGGGAAACCGGTTTTGGTGATGAGAAATACCACTGAACGACCGGAGGCAGTTGATGCAGGAACCGTATTGCTCGTTGGAACAGATAAAGAGAAGATTGTCGCTGAAGCTTCAAAATTGTTAAAAGGGAAAGATGAGTACCAGAAAATGAGTAAGCTTCACAACCCATACGGCGATGGGAATGCGTGCAAAAAAATAGTAAACCATATTATAGAAGTTAGCAATGAATAACAAACCAGAGGTAGTAATGGTGGGATTAGGGTACATTGGCCTCCCCACAGCGGCATTGGTTGCGCAAAATAAAGTTCGAGTACATGGGGTGGATATTAACCCTGCTGTTGTTGAAACTATTAATGCAGGGAAAATACATATTGTAGAGCCAGAGTTGGACCAAGCAGTTGAAACCGCTGTAAAAGAAGGGTATTTAAAAGCGGCAACGACTCCTGTGGAAGCCAATACGTACCTTATTGTGGTGCCAACGCCGTTCAAGGATAAAAACGAACCGGATATTTCTTTTGTGCAGTCTGCTACAGAAGCTATTATCCCTTTGCTAAAAGAGGATGATCTTTATATCATTGAGTCTACCTCCCCAATAGGAACAACCGAGCGAATGATGGCCTTGATTTTTGAGAAAAGACCAGAGCTTAAAGACAAAATCCATATTGCCTATTGCCCGGAAAGAGTTTTGCCCGGTAATGTTATGTACGAACTGGTAAACAACGATAGGGTAATTGGAGGAATAGACTCGGCATCCACAAATAAAGCGGTTGAATTCTATGCACAATTTATACAAGGAAAACTGCATAAGACCAATGCAAGAACTGCGGAAATGTGCAAGTTGGTCGAAAACTCTTCCAGAGATGTACAGATAGCCTTTGCCAATGAACTTTCACTAATCTGTGATAAAGCAGATATCAATGTTTGGGAACTTATTGAATTGGCAAACAAGCATCCAAGAGTAAACATATTGCAACCTGGCTGTGGTGTAGGAGGCCATTGTATAGCAGTGGATCCCTATTTCATAGTTGCGGACTATCCCATGGAATCCAAGATTATAGGAACAGCCCGGGAAATTAACAACTACAAATCTTTTTGGTGTGCGGAAAAAATAAAGTCCACTAAAATGGAATTTGAGTTAAAACATGGCAGAAAACCAAGTATTGCCTTGATGGGACTTGCTTTTAAACCCAATATTGATGATTTAAGGGAGTCTCCGGCAAAATACATCGCCCAAAAAGTACTTCAAAATTCCAATGATGAAGAATACTTTATCGTTGAGCCCAATATAAAAAGTCATAAGGTGTTTAAATTGACAGATGTTGAAAAAGCAGTTAAAGAAGCCGACATAATTGCCTTTTTGGTCGCCCATGATGAATTTAAGAAAGTTGAGGTTCCCAAGGATAAGATAGTACTGGATTTTTGCAATGTGGGATAGTTTAAAAGGGAGATACAAAAGCATTATAACTTGTTTTCTTGTAGGACTACTTGTGCTTTCTTGTAAGCAAAGCAATCAAAGCAAAAATGTTACAGAAAGTGAAGTAGAAAAGAACTTGGAGCTCTTTGATTATGGGTTTGACTTTACGGATTCGATAAAAATCACGAGGATAGAACTAAACAAAATTAAAGAGAATCATTTTAAGTTGCTCTTTTTCTTTGACGAGGAGAGCAATTTTAACGAACTCCAAAATCTTAACATAGCATTCAGGGTTTATCCTTTGAACCCAGAACAATTTCAACAAAAAGAAGATAAGGAGGCCAAAGCAAAGACCATAGGCACAAAATGTAAAATTCAATTACAGGAAAATGACCTAGTGGTTGAATCTGGGGAATTTGAAATGCACCCGAAAGAATTCCATCAGGCAAAAGTTTTTCTCTATGATCCTTCTGAAGGAGTAGTGGGTAAGATGATGACAATATTAAACCTCGATTTCCAAAAAGCTGATTAAATGATTTTTTCAACCACCATTTTTTTAGTCTTTTTTATTGTTGTCTTTTGCGTATACTGGGGTTTCTTGGGAATGGTCAAGGACGAAAACAAAAGACTTAAGGTTAGAATATTGTTTTTGCTATTGGCATCCTACTATTTCTACATGTCATGGAACCCTATTTTTATCCTGTTGATATTGTTTTCTACACTAGTTGATTACTTTGCAGGTAAGGAAATATATAATTCGACCTCAAAAAAAAGAAAAAGGCTCTTTTTGATTACAAGCCTTGTAGTGAACCTTGGTTTTTTGGCTTATTTCAAGTACGCCAATTTCTTTTTGGATACGGTAAATCAAATTTCAAGTATGGTATCCCCAGACGGAGGAACCAACTATTTTTTGAACATAGTGTTGCCGGTCGGGATTTCATTTTATACGTTCCAGTCAATGTGTTATACCATTGATATTTATTACGGAAAAATGAAACCCTCCAAGAATTTTTTTGAATTTTCGCTGTACGTTTCCTTTTTTCCTCAATTGGTTGCCGGTCCTATTGTAAGGGCCAAAGACTTTATTCCCCAATTAAAGGGGAATAAATTTTTTAAGGATATAAATTTTCAGTTGGCGGCCAATTACTTTATCATGGGACTTGTAAAAAAAGTCTTGATTGCCGATAATATAGCTCCTATCTCCGATGCACTATTCTCTGATCCGATGCAATATGGAACATTGGGCACATGGATAGGGGTAATGGCATATGCCATTCAAATTTATTGCGATTTTTCAGGCTATTCCGATATGGCCATTGGCGTTGCAGCATTATTGGGATTTAAGCTTATGGAGAATTTTAATATGCCTTATACCGCAACTAATGTCACTGATTTTTGGAGAAAATGGCACATAAGCTTGTCAACGTGGCTTCGGGATTACCTTTTTATCCCTTTGGGAGGAAGTAGGGGCACAAAAGCAATGTATCACAGAAATTTAATGATCACAATGCTTTTGGGAGGATTATGGCACGGTGCAAGCTGGAACTTTGTTGTGTGGGGTGGCTTGCACGGCCTTGCATTGATTTTGCATAAACTATACAAGACAGAAGTTTCGGATAAAATACAGTTTAGCAAAGCCTCATATGTTCTCTACAATACCGCCTCCTGGTTTATAACTATGGTTTTTGTTTGTGTTACTTGGGTCTTTTTCAGGGCACAGACATTTGGTGATTCATGGCAAATAATTAAGAATATGTTCCTTTTTAAGGAATCTGATTTTAGCATTCCAGTAGGCTTTTATCTGCTTCTATTATTAATTGTTATAGGCCATTTTTTTGGAGTAAAGTATTTTAAAAAGATCGAGGAAGACAGAAACCATGTTTTCAAAAGACCTTTCTTTCAAGCGATTCTATGGGGGATTGCCATATTTGCCATATTGTTATTTGGACAAGACGGTAATCAGGCATTTATATATTTTCAATTCTAAATGGGATGAAAAAAAAGCATCGCTTGTTTTTGTTTCAGTTTCTATTGACATTTTTGTCATTTTTGGCATTGGCATTGTTTTTTAGTACAGGGTTTTATAAAGATCCTGATAGTAGAAATTATGTCTTGGCGGAGAAGAAAATCACCAATTTACGAGAATCCTCATCATTGATCTTGGAGGATTTATTAAAACAGAACGAAGTCACTTTTGATCCCACAAACGGCGTAAGTATTGAAGCCGTCCTGGAAAATTTAAAATGCACTCCAAAAAGAAAAATTCTTTTGTTGGGATCTAGCCAATTGGTAACCTTAAATGATGATTGGTCCGCTGACAACTATTTGCGCAGAGTGGACAAAAAATTGGAAAACAGCTATGAAGAAGAAGTTGTTGTATACAATTTATCTATGGGGGGAATGACAATTGCCGAGAAAAAAATTGTACTCGACAAGGTTCAACAAGTTATGGATTTTGATAAGATAATTGTGAGCATTGGGCCCTATGACTGCCGTGAAATAAATGTAAGACCTGGCATAGAACAGATTGAGAATAAATTCTTTGGTCACATTGAAAGAGAAGATTGTGCCCCTATGGAACAATCATTTAATTTTGATATAGAAAAATTAAATTCGGAAATTGAGGGTGGCGTAAAAAAATGGCTGCAAAAGAGATTACTCTTTTTTGAGAACAAAGGAGCCATTAAAATGTGGACAGAGGAAAAAGCAAAAGCACTCACGGGAAACAAACCCTTTTACCGTCCTAAAAAGGCATTGAGCTGGAGAACAAACAATCAAAAGCTTAATGATATTACTGGATGGGTAGAAGATGTATTTCGCAGCGGAAGGAAGAGTCTAAAGATTACCAAGGAAGAAGTGAAGACTAATGCATCATGGGGAGGCTTTAAAGTGGATTTGGAGAGGCCAACAAAAAAAATAGTACTTGGGGGTTGGAGCAAGAGTGAAAATGTGGTTAAGGCAAAATTATATTGCCTGGATTTCAAGATAGACTTTGTAGATGGCTCCAACGAATGGGTATACCAAGGATTGGAGTTTGAAGAAGGCACCAATGATTGGACAAAAAGAGAGCGCGTTTTTCAATTTGATAAAGAGATTAAGTCTATAACACCGAAAATGCTTTTTTACCAAGGAACCGGAACTGTTTGGTTTGATGATATATATGCTAGGCCAATCTATAGCAAGGTTGGGGAAAACGTAATTCTCAATGCCAATGTCGAGGATGAAAGCAACATTAAGGACGTGCATACGCTTAAATTTGAAGATGAGGTTTGGAATGAGATTTTTGAAAACGCCCAAGACATGGTAGATTATGTTGGAAAGATGGCCTCAAAAAATGCAAGGGAATATTATGTTTTGATTCCACCGATATATAACTCGGAAATCAAAAAGGGATACGAGCAGGATTTTATGTTGCAAAGATTTAAGGAGCAATTGGATAAAGCTTGTAAAAACAACAATGTTCAATTGTTGGATGCAAATGAACTGTTGGATGAATCGCACTTTGTTGAGTACGAGTCTGGGGCCAGAAAAGGCATGATAGAGCCTTTACATTTTGACACAAGAGGCCATGAAAAACTGGCCAATTACTTGAAAATCAGAATAGAATAGCTAGTAAAGTGATGCTTATGAAGGGCAAATATCAATCTCTTTGGAAAAAAACCTTTTGCACGCTTAATTTTAAAGATCTGTGAAAAATAGTCTTTACTTATTTGTTGTTCAGATAATGACAGCTATAGGAGTATTAGTGGGTATTTCCTATCTGGTAACAGGACTTTTTCTAAAAGATACCAAGGCCCAATCCTATCTGGCATTGGATAGTGGAGTAAAAAAAATGGCAAGGTCTGCTGATATACTGATGGATTCGTTAATAGCTAAAAATAATCTGACCTTTGACCCCACTTATGGCAAATTGATAGATAAAGTCCTTGAAAACTTGAAATATAGCGAAGGAGAGAAATTGCTAATGGTTGGTTCATCACAATTGAGGGCCATACAGGGAGAGGAGCTATATAATTCTTATGAGAAATTGGTTTCAAGAAGAATAAAGGATGGTACAGAATATAATGTGTATAATCTATCCATAGGAGGTATGAAAACCACAGAGAAGTTGATTGTTGCCGAAAAAGGAGTACAAGTGCTACAACCAACTCGAATTTTAATTTCGGCGACACCTTGGGATTGTTTAATTGATGAGGTTAGACCAGAGATTAAAAACATTGAGGATAAAAAATATAAGCCAATAACAAGAAAAGCAGAAATACTTGGAGGAAATCATGGTTCTGTTATTTACGGTTTCCCCAAGAATGTAAACAATACTGTAACGGCAAATGTTGATAAGATTGTTGGGGACAACATAGAAGTTTACAATAAAAGAGCAGCTATTAAACAGTGGCTAGAGACAGAAATAAAGGAAGTTCTAACTAGCAAGGAAGATAAAGGCGAAGTGTCAAATAAAGCCCCGGATTATTGGAGAACCCTAAATCAGGAATTGGACAACACCTTAGGGTGGGACCATACTGTAGCAAGAACAGGGACAAGCTCTTTAAAGATTAGAAACATAGGGTCAACTTCAGCAAAATGGCTTGGGGATGATATAGTCTTGGAAAAGCCAACAGAGACATTTGAATTTTCAGGATGGAGCAAAGCTCAAAATGCTGAAGGAGCAAAACTCTATACCTTGGATTTTCTTGTGTTTTTTGATGACGGGACTTATCAGTGGTATCTAAAGGGTTTAAAATTCAATTTAGGAACCCATGACTGGGAAAAAGCAAGTGCTGGGGCCAGATTTGATAAGAAAGTAGTAAAAATAAAGCCTCATGCGTTATTTTACGGAGGAACAGGAACAGTTTGGTTTGATGACTTTAGGGCAATTCCAATATACAATGGTAAGAAAGGGGATAATATATTGCCGAACGCAGGTTTTGAAATAGAGTTAAAGGAGCGCGCAAATGTTTCATATACCTATAGTGATACAGAATGGGAACAGATAAAAAAGAACATGTTCCGTATCATAGACTACTTGTCCGCACAAAAAAGTAAAGAACGGAACATATTTTTAATGACGCCATTTTGGAATCATAAAGAGAAAACAGCATATCCTCAAAAATCTAAATATAAAGACTTATTAATAGCAGTGAAATCATACTGTAACAATAAGAACGTGGATTTTGTTGATGCGTCTTATATTCTAAGTGCCGAAAACTTTGGAATTTACACAAAAGGCAGTGTAAGGGATAAAATAGATGTCCTGCATTTTAATGCAGACGCCCATGAAAAGCTAGCAAAGTATATTATAACAGAATTAAATCTATAAATGTTACAAGCAATCATTAAAAAAGGGAAAGTAATAGCGGAAGAAGTTCCTTCCCCCATATTATCTGAAGGCGAAGTTTTAATAGCGGTCTCGTATAGTTGTATTTCTGCAGGCACCGAACTTAAAAGTGTTGGCAATAGTGGAGAAAACCTATTGGTTAGAGCCATGAAACAGCCGGAGAACCTAAAAAAGGTTATTGATTTAGCCAAAGCGCAAGGTATTGCCAAAGCTTTTTCCAAGGTACAGCAAAAAGTAAAATATGGGACGCCTACAGGATATTCCAACGCAGGTATTGTAATTGCTGTTGGTGAAGGCGTAACCAACATTAAGGTTGGCGACAAGGTCGCTGCTGCAGGTGCAGGGCTGGCCAATCATGCAGAGTATGTAGTGGTCCCGCAAAATCTGGTTATGAAAGTTCCGGAAGGGCTCGATCTTCAACTGGCATCAACCGTTACCTTAGGAGGTATTGCCCTGCAAGGTGTTAGAAGGGCAGATTTAAGAATGGGAGAGTTTGGCGTGGTAATAGGTGCGGGGATTCTTGGTTTGTTAACAGTGCAGTTTCTCAAAAATTCTGGAATTAGGACCATTGTTAGCGACATTAATGAAGACCGGTTGAAGATTGCAAAGGAGCTTGGAGCGGATTTGGTAATCAATCCTGCAAAGACAGATTTGGTCAAGACAGTGACAGACTTTACCGGGGGATATGGGGCCGATGGAATTATCTTTACAGCAGCAACGGCCAGTAGTGAACCATTATCAGACGCATTCAAGTCCTGCAAGAAGAAAGGACGGGTAATTTTGGTTGGGGTATCCGGAATGGAAATCAAGCGCGGGGATATCTATCAAAAAGAACTGGATTTTAAGATATCAACATCCTATGGACCCGGCAGATATGACCGTCAATATGAAGACCTTGGGCATGATTACCCGTATGCCTATGTTAGATGGACCGAGAACAGAAATATGGCGGAGTATCTCAGGATGCTTCAGGAGGATAAGGTTAAACTCGATCTTCTAATCAATAAGGTATACCCTATCGATGAAGCAGAAGAAGCATATGATTCGTTACAAGGTCCAGAAAAACCAATTATAGTATTGCTGAGCTATGAGCCAAAGGAGGCCAAAGAAGCAAACGCCAAAGTTGTGGTAAATCCTGAATTCAGTAGTAAGAAAGAGGTTTTAAATGTGGCTTTGGTAGGTGCAGGGAGTTTTGCTACGGCAATGCATCTTCCAAACATGGAAAAAATGAAGGATAAATACGCCTTGTATGCCGTTGTGAACAGAACTGGGCACAAAGGAAAATCTGTGGCAACCCATTTCAATGCAAAATATGCAACTTCAGACATAACCGATGTGCTCAATGATGATGAGGTCGATCTAGTATTTATAACGACTCAACATAAAGACCACGCCAGCTTGGTTTTACAATCACTACAAGCAGGAAAGCATGTTTTCGTAGAAAAACCATTGGCTACCAACCAAGAAGATTTGGACAAGATTGTAGCCTTCTATAAAGATGATTCCATTTCGGAAAAACCATTCTTGTTGACCGGATTTAACCGTAGGTTTAGCAAGTATGCACAGGAAATAAATGAGCATACCAAAAATAGAATCAACCCCCTATATGTTAGCTATCGCATCAATGCCGGGTTTAAGCCTTCTGATGATGCCATACACGAACATGGCGGAAGGGTTGTTGGCGAAGTATGCCATTTCATTGATTTGATATCTTTCCTAACCAATGCCCCATTGGTATCTGTAAGTGTTGATAAAATAAGCCCAAACAATGACCAAGTTCGAGATGATGACAATGTAGCCATAGTTTTAAAATATCAAGATGGGTCTGTTGGCAACCTACAATATTTTTCAGTGGGCAACAAGAGTTACCAAAAAGAGAATCTGGAGGTACATTATGATGGAAAGACTATAATTATGGACGATTTTAAAAAGTTGACAGGATACGGATTAAAGGTGAATGAGCTTATGGGCAAAATTCCTGAAAAAGGACAATATGAGGAGCTATTGCATATGCATAAGGCCATTACTGCTGGGAAGTGGGCAATTACCTTGGAAGACATGGTCCAAACCACCAGAGCAACCTTTTTGATCCAAAACAGTTAGCCTTTAACGAGTCCTTAAACAAAAATCAATTGGTGTGACCATCAAAACTATTTTGTCAAAGCCATTGCCTGTTATCTGGTTCAGGGCGGTACAACTTTTTCGATTAAAGGGATATCACAGAACTGGATTTTGGCCCAAAATAGAGGTGAAGGTTTCTAGGATGATTTCAACTTCCAATTCGGTTTGGAGTCAGAAAAGTTTGTTCCTCTCCCCAAATTTTAAAGGGTACAATAATGGCTTGCCTGATGTCATTCATGACCAGATAAGAACAACGTCCAAAAGCGTTTTAAGTGGAGAAGTTTCGGTTTTCGACTACACGTATTTACTCCAGAAACCTTATAACTGGCATATGGATTGGCGTGTGGGCCATACGTGGGAAAACAAATACTTTAAGGAATACGGTTTTTACGAGAAGGGAAAAAAAGAGGAATACGATGTTAAGTTTCCATGGGAGCTCTCCAGATTGAGCTTTTTGATTCCTGTGGCCAGACACTACCTGTTGGACGGGGACAAAGAACACCTAGACTACATCCACGAGGTATTGAACGATTGGAAAACGAATAATCCAATCGCCCACTCGGTGAACTGGTATCCCATGGAAGTGTCCATCCGTAGTATCAATTTGGTACAGCTAAGAGAGATAGTTTTGCAATCACCAAATACGGAGGAAACGGTAAACCTGATCAATGAAATCTTGATTTTACATGGTGTTTTTCTGTGGCGCAATATTGAATATACTGATGTACGGGGAAATCACTACACCGCAAACCTAACTGCACTGTTGCTGTTGGGCAATGTTTTTGGCAACTTTTTTAAAGAGGCAAAAAAGTGGCTAAAATATGCCTTGTCCAAAATAGAGAAAGAGTTTCACCTACAGTTTTATCAGGATGGTGTCAACTTTGAGAAATCAATACCCTACCATAGGCTGGTGGTCGAGCTGTTTCTCATCAGTTTTTTGACCATGGAACGAATGGGGGTTGCAATAAAACCCAAAACAGTTGAGATCTTTAGGAATGCATGTCTTTTTACTAAGGCTTATACAAAACCTGATTCTTTGGCGCCCATAATTGGTGACAATGATAGTGCTTCAGTGTTTGAGAATGATGGACAACCTTTAAATGACCATTCAAACCTTTTACAGTTGGCAAGTTGGTTTTTAAAGGATGATACACTTAATCTCGTTGACAACTTATACTTGTCTGCAGTGGAAATCTTCAATCTGAATGAAAGGCCAACTTCAAGGAAAGCTGAAATTCAAGATGAACAACTTGTTCAATTTCCTGATGGCGGTTTTATTATCGCAAAGAATAAGGAAGATTACTTTATCACGGATGTGGGTGAAGTCGGGATGAAAGGCAGGGGCGGCCACGGCCACAATGATCTTTACAGTTTTGAGCTCATGCTCAGTGGAATGGACTTTGTTGTAGACCCTGGATGTTATACCTATACGGGCAATCTAGAGCTCAAGAATGAGATGAAATCTTCTTCCTACCATAACATATTAACTATTGATGATGAAGAAATAGCTCCGCTAATTGGCGACTGGGGTATTGCTAATGTTGCCAAGCCACTTAATGTTGAGATTGTTCAAGAAGAGGACATTATTCGAATTTCAGGAAAGCACCATGGATTTATGAGACTTAATGACCCTGTGGAACATGAGAGAGTATTTTCATTGGACAAAAAGTCATTTCAACTTTTATGCACAGACTCAGTCAAGTGCAGGCTTCAACACAAGGTGCAAAGACACATTCATTTTGCAGAAAATGTAGCTGTAGAAGTTACTGGGGACCAAGTCGTCGCAAAGGTCGGGGGAATGTCGTATTTAATTACTTTTGACAAGCTTTCTTCAATAAAGGAGAAAGAGTTTCAGCTCAGCTACAATTATGGCCATAGGGTACGCTCAAAAAAAATTGTTTTGGAATCAAAGATCAAGGGCAACAGTGAGCTGTTCTTTACTGTAAAAAAATATATCGGTAATGAATAAGATTAGTTTGGATGTCCTGTTCAGTTCTCTTTTTGCCGTCTTGGCGGTTCTTTTTAATTTTTGGTTGATTAAAGAGGCCGAATTTTACCTGTCCACGGCCCTTCTAGGAATTTTTATGCTGATTAGGAGACTTGCTCCGACTTTTTCAAACTTAAGTCAACTGGGGTGCTCCCAGGCGCTGACTCGTTTCATGAGCCTGAACAAGGATGATGACGGAAAAATCAAGAATTATTATACCATCTCTGTTTGTATATGGCTGCTAAGTGTTCTTATCCAATTGCTTTTGTATAGCTTTTTTAAGGAGTACATAGGTAAATTGTTATTGCCCAATATTGAAGATAGGGATACATATCTAGCTTTGACTTTTGTCTATATATCTATACTTCACCTTAGCTATATAGTTCAGCCTTATTTTTTGAACATCAGGAACATATTGATGTATAATATGAGCAACATGATGAATGCCAGTTTGATCATGTTGGCCGTTTTTATGGTGTTGGGCCATTCGGAAAATTTAATTGACGTTCTCGGAATCTCACTCTGTTTTATGGGTTTAATGCAGTTGATTTTCCTTAGCTATATCGTAGTAAAGTTGAAATTGTACCGGCTCCCATCAAAAGAACAATTACAGATTGAGGGAACTTCTTTTTTAAAGTATGGATTGCCTAGGGCCGGAATGACTTTTTTTGAGATGTTCATGCTTACCGTTGGATCGTTGTTGGTAAAGGAAGATCAAGAGGTTGTGGGATCCTTTCTAATAGCCATTACCTTGGCGCGAGTGGTACTTATAGTGCTTCAACCAATTTCTAGACTGTCGTCTGTAATCGTTGGCCATAATAACGAAACAGACAAACCGAAGAAAACACTTAACCTGTTGTTTGGAGGAATTATTTATTCCAGTACGCTTGTCATTGTGATCTTGTACAATTGGATTGATTTACTAATTCGATATTGGTTGACCAATGAGAACATGATTATTGATGTAATCACTGTATTTAGAATCTTGGTTTTTGGCTTGTTGCCGTATTGCATATTTCAGGGATTGAAAGGGTTTATTGAAATCCGCTTTTTTAAGCCCGTGAATTTGTTTACCATAGCAATGGCCACACTCATCCATGTGGTTTTGTTCTTTCTGTTTAAGGGACTGTACAGTACATTGTCGGCACTGGCTCTTTCATTGATGGCTGCGTTTGTAAGCATGGGGCTATGCTCTTTCTATTGGTGTAGCAAAGATATCAACGGGCATGGATACTTTAAGCTACTCTATTTTGCTGGTGTCACTTTACTTTTGTTCTTGGCAAATTATTTTATCAATTGGTACCTTCCCAATGTGTTGGGCTTGGCACTGGCACTTTTAATTACCGGTTTTGTGTTTTTTGCATTTGTCTTTTATGGAAGAATAGCATTTGTGAAAGATGTAGTGGGAACCTTCAATGTTGGTTTCCTCAAGCGACACATAAAGTAAGTTTCATTTGCCCTAAGGAAAAATACTGGAAATGGAAAGTCTAAATGAGGTGCAGGCAGCTGGATTCCTTTATAAAAACAGGGAATTGATTTTTTAAAAGTATCTTCGAGCGCAGTAAAGAAAACCGATAGAAGTGAACATTCTCTTTTTTATCTCCCATCAGCCCAATCCAAGATTTGTAAAACAAATTAATTTTTTGGCAAAGAACAATACCGTCTCGCTGGCCTATTTTCAGAGGAGTACTTTAGCGAATTTAGATGATTCCATTGATAAACGAGTAATTCAAACCAACTTTGGAAAAATCCCCAACGCATCTAAACCTGTAAAAAGGATTTGGACCTACATAAAAACAATCGGGCACATAAAAAAACTCATAAAAACCAATGAGTACAATGTGGTTTTGGTGAACAATCTAGATGTGCTGTTGCTGTATTTGTTCTCAACAATTAGGTTTTTTGGAAGAAGAACGGCAACAGTTACCATTGAAATATCCGACTTACGGGAATTTGTTTTTGGAAATGGTCTTGGGGCCAAAACATTGCGAACCCTGGAAAGGGTGTTGTATAAAAAATACATCGATAAACTTATTGTCACATCGGAGAAGTATTACTCGTATCACTTTAAGAAATTCTTCAAAAAGGATGTTTTTGTTTTAGAAAATAAACTGTTGTCCAAGGAGATCAAAACTTCTGGGGAATTAAAAAAACAAGATTCCAAAAAGACCATCATCGGTATTGTAGGGTTGCTGCTTAGAAAGGACGAATATATCAAGCTTTTTGAAACCTATATAGATAATCCAACTGTTGAAATCCATATTTATGGTAAAGGAGAATATCAGGATGTGGTCAAGGACTATGCCGATAGATATGATAACATAACCTATTTTGGCCCGTACAATGCATTTACCGACACGCAAAGAATATACGCATCCATTGATATCATATATTTGATTTACGATGTTGATCAAGTGTCACTGAACAATAGATTGGCGCTTCCTAATAAACTTTATGAATGTATGTACTATGGCGTTCCTTTGTTGTGCAGCAAAGACACTTATCTTGCAGAAAAAGTTAAGGAATATGGTGTGGGCACTGATATTGATTACAAGGTTGATGGAGGGATTGAAGAAGGAGTGGCATTCTTAATGAAAAACAAGGACGCAATGAAAGCGCATTTTACGACATTGGATAAAAACCTGTATTTAGGAGATACTGACTACATTAAACTGGAGTCCTTTTTAATGGAATAGATGAAAAACTTGGAAAGGGTCAAAGCCTCTTTAAACCGCGTAGATGTAGTTTTTTTATTGCTTCTTGGCGTAGCGGCCACATTTGCGCTTGAAAAAATCAATCCGATTTTAATCGTAGGGTTGTTTATGGCTCAAATCACCTTAATGACCTGGAAGGGGAATCTAAATTTTGAAACCACAAGGTATTTTTGGATTCTAATGGCCGTATTTGTGATGAGCCTTTTGGGCCTGTTCTACACGGAGAACATTGCCAGAGGTTTTGATATGATCGGAAGGCAAATCAGTTTCCTTTTGTTCCCATTATTTTATGCTACATATCGGGTTAAAAACATAAAACTTCTTTTCAAAGTATACTGCTTGAGCGTTTTTGCCCTTGTCTTGCTTTTGGAAATCGATGCGCTATACCGTTTTTTTTATAAGAGCGATACATTTCCTCTGTCCTTGGAT